>LVAZ01000341.1 GCA_001603055.1 Victivallales bacterium Lenti_02 | reverse complement strand
CGGTCGCCGCCACCATCGAGCAGTTCGGCGGGCGGGCCGACGACGGCGCGGACGACTCCGCCGCCCTGGCGGCGGCCTGCGAGCAGGTCGGCGCGGCCGGCGGCGGCGCGGTCCAGCTCGGGCCGGGCACCTATCATCTCGACCAGCCCGTGAACATCCGCCACAGCGGCGTGGTGATCCGCGGAGCGGGCCGGGAGCGGACCAAGATCGTCTTCCGCTACGCCCTGCCGGCCTCCGGCATCCGCTTCTACGGCCTGGCCGAGGACCGCACCGTCGCCCCCGGCGACCTGATCGAAGTCCACGCCCTGCCGAAGGGGCTGGAAACCGTGCGCATCTACGCGGGCGACACTCTGTTGCGCGAATGGCGGCGGGGACTCCATTCCGGCAACAGTTTCCGGGTTGGCGTGCCCCTGCGGACTCTCTTCGACCGGGTTGCCGGCGACCAGGCCGAGCTGCGCGCCGTGGCCGAGTACAACGACGGCTCCCCGGCCCGCACCCTCGCCGTCCCCGTCCGCCTCGACCGAGAGCTGAAACGGGCGGCAGCGCCCTCGCCCGAGGCCGCGATTCTCTTCGCGGGCAATTTCCACGGGCCCCAGATCAAGCTGGCCAGGGACGGTGCCCGCGGCACCCTCTGGCTCGAACTCGAATCCACCGAAGGGTTGGCTCCCGGCGACAAGCTGTTTGTGGACGGCCCGGCCACCGAGCGCTGGAAAACCCTCACCCAGAACGCCTGCCGCTGGGGAAATTACCGCTCCTACGCCGTGCGCGTGGTCGCAGTCGAGGGCAACCGCGTCCGGCTCGAACAACCCCTGCGCATCGAGTTCCCCGTGATCGACGGCAGCTACGTGCGCAAGATGAACCCCATCGAGTGGTGCGGCGTCGAGGACCTCGAAATCGAGCAGACCGAGAATCTCTGGATCAACACCGTCCAGTTCCGCTACGCCTGGAACTGCTGGGCGCGGGGCCTGAAGGTGCGCATGACCGGGCGCTTTCCCGTCTACACCTCCATCGGCAAGTGGTGCGAAATCCGCGACTGCATCTTCGACGACGCCTGGTTCAAGGGCGGCGGCGGTACCGCCTACACGGGCTGGCAGAACTCGTGGGACTGCCTGATGGACAACGTCGAGACCTTCGAGTACCGCCACGCGCCCCTGGTCCAGTGGTCGGCGAGCGGCAACGTGGTCCGCAACGGCGTGTTCCACAACAGCGATGCCCAATGGCACGCGGGCTGGAGCAACGAGAACCTCTTCGAGAACTGCGTGGTCGTCTCCCGGCGCGGCAGCGGCGCCTACGGCTACGGCATGTGGGCCTCCCCCCCCGAGGACGAGGCCCACGGCCCCAACGGCCCCCGCAACGTGGTCTACAACTGCGATGTTCTCTCCGAACGCGACGGTCTCTGGATGGGTGGCATGAACGAGAACTGGCTCATCCTCTACAACCGCTTCGTGGTCGAGAAGGGCCAGGGCGTCTTCGCCAAGACCGCCAGCTTCGACCACATCATCCGCGGCAACGTCTTCGTCATCCAGGACCAACGTTCCACCGGCGTCTATCTCGCCACCCCCGACTGCAGCGGCGCCGAACTCATCGACAACACCTTCCACGGTGCCGGCAGCATCTACGCCGGTCCCGCCAAGCTGGCGGTGGACCGGGGCAACCGCCTCCTCCCCGCCGACGCCGAACCCCCGCCCCGGCCCGTCCCCGCCGTCCCCTCGATCTACGAATGGCAGAAGGCCCACGTCCCCGTCGTCCGCGAACTCCCCGTCCGCTGACCCTTCGCCAACTCCAACCTCCGTTTTCCGGACTCGGGATTTGATCTTCCGGGGAAGCGCGGATAACGTCTTGGGGAATCGATGGATGCGGCTGGCGTCGGCGGCGAATGGCAAGGTTTGCCCGGCCGGTTTCGGTCAACATGGAGGTCTGCAATGGGCGGATGCAAGTGGTTGGGTTTGGGAGCGGTGCTGGCGTTGTGCGGCATGGAGAGCGGCGGTGCCCCGGTCACGATTCGTCTGGAGACGGGCCAGGTGCTGGCCGAGTGCCCGGATATCCGCAGTGCCCAGTTGAAGGTGCGGGAACTGAAACAGGCGGGGAAACTGGTCGGCCCGACCGAAGTGGTGCTGGCCGCAGGCATCCACACCATAGCCGAACCTCTGCGCTTCACGGCGGCGGACTCGGGAACCCCCGAGGCTCCTATCACCTACCGGGCGGAAACGCCCGGCGGGGCCACAATCAGCGGCGGCCGGCGGATCGAGGGTTGGCAAGCGGAGGGGAATGGCGTCTGGCGGGCGGAGGTGCCCGAGGTGCGCGAGGGAAACTACTATTTCCGCCAGCTCTTCGTGAACGGACGGCGCGCCGTGCGGGCCCGCAGTCCGAATCAGGGTTTCTATCACACCATCGGCCTCCTCCGGCGACCGGAACACACCGCGCGGCAGGCGGATGGATTCTATTTCGCGGCAGACGACGTGACCGCCGCCATGGCCGCCTCGCCGGATACCATGATCGTGGCCTACCAGAGCTGGTTGTCGCGCCAGTACCGGATCAAGGAATTCCGCCCGGAAACCCAGGCCGTCCTGACGGAGCCGGAGATGGACATCATGCGCGAGCGGTCGCGGTTTCTCGTGGAGAACTCGCCGGTCTGCCTGGACGCTCCGGGCGAATGGTATCTGGACCGGACGACCGGGATTGTCCGCTACATTCCTCTGCCCGGCGAGGAGATGGGAAAGGCGGAGATCATTGCGCCCACAGTGCCTTCCCTGCTCCAGTTCCGGGGCGATCCGGAGCCGGGCGTCTACGTGGAGCATCTCCATTTCCGGAATCTCCGGCTGGCCCATGCGGACTGGACGCCGCAGGGCCGCTCCATCAGCGGGGGGCAGGCCCGCTGCCCCACCGGCTTCGAGGAGCCGGACGTCATCCTGGAATCCGGCGCGGTCGCGGCCATCGGCCTACGGCACAGCTCCTTCGAGAATTGCGAAATCACCCAGGTGGGGGCCCATGCCGTCGCCCTGCTCCAGGGTTGCACGGACAACGTGGTCCGCGCCTGTCATCTGCACGATCTGGGCGGCGGCGGGGTGTACCTCTCCTGGGAAATCCCCCAGCCGGGAAAACGGCCAAGCTGGCGGCCGCGCGGCGAATTCGACCGCATTCTGCGCAACGTGGTCGACAACTGCTTCATCCACGACCTGACCAAGGTGTTCAACGGCTCGGTGGGCGTGCTGGCCGGTCCCTGCGCCGCCGAAACCCGCATCACCCACAACGAGATCAGCCACGGCGACTACACCGGCATCTCGATCGGCTGGGGCTGGAGCGCCAACCAGAAGAATGCCTACCAGCAGGAAGGCAACGTGGTGGAGTACAATCACATCCACCATGTGATGAACCATCAGCTCGACGACGGCGGGGCCATCTATCTGCTCGGCTGGCAGCCCGGGGCGCGGGTCTGCTACAACTGGATTCACGACGTGCGCCACGATCCCCTCGGACACGGGGCCAAGGGCATCTACCCGGACCAGGGGACCGCCGGGGTCCTCTTCGCGGGCAATGTGGTCCACGACGTGGTCCAGGGCTTCGGCGGCAATGGCGGACACGAGTGCATCGTCCGCGACAACATCTTCGCCTTCTCCCAGAAAAGCGGGGTCATCGGGGGGAGCAAATGGTGGGACGAGCAAGTGCGCTACAACCCCCATCCCATCGTCTTCGAGCGCAATATCGTGTACCAGGAGGGCGGCAGCGCCATGTTCATGCGGACGGGCTACCGGCCCGAGGCCCAAGTCTCCCGCCACAACCTCTACTGGGCGGGGCCGGAAAGCGCGGGAGAGGCCCGGTTCTCCGGCGCGGATCTCGCGTTCGTGCCCTTCGCGGAATGGCAGGGGAAGGGGCACGACGAAGGTTCCATCATGGCCGATCCGTTGTTCGTGGATGCCGCCCGGCGCGATTTCCGCCTGCGCCCGGATTCGCCCGCCCGCAACATGGGCTTTCAGGAGACCGACTTGTCCAAAGTCGGCCTCTATGGCGATCCCGCCTGGACCGGATTGCCCGCCCGGGTGCGGCACGCGCCCATCGTCATCCCGTCCGGCCCCGGCGGCCTGGTCTGGACCTACGAGCACGAACTGCCGGACGCACCGCCCGCCCATTCCGGCAAACTGGCCCCCGGACCCGCCGAACTGGGGCACCGGATCGTGGTCACCGAGACGGACGCGGCCAGCGGCAAGCGCAGCCTGATGCTGGTGGAGGGGAAGAACTCGGAGCGTTCCTTCTTCCCGTTCCTCTACTCCCCCCTCGGCGTGGCCGCCGGCCCCGTCCAGGCCTCCTTCCAGCTCAAAATGCCCGCCGCCAACCCCTCCGCCATGTATTTCTCCTTCCGCGACTACCACAACACCGGCAGCAAGCATTTCCAGACCGGCCCCTATGTCCAAGTCGATGCGCAGGGGGTGCTGACCGCATCCCCCGCCGCCAAGGTGAACCTCACTCTCCCCCGCGACCTCTGGGTCCGCTTCGATCTGGCCTTCGTCCTGGGACCGGATGCGGCGAAGACCTTCGACCTGACCGTGACCATTCCCGGCCAGCCCCCCCGCACCTTCCCCCAAGTACCCTTCACCGACCCGGAATTCCAACTGGCCAGCGACCTCTACCTCGTCAGCATCGGCCCCGACGGGGGATGCTTCCTCATCGACGACATCCGCGTCACCGTCGCCCCGGTGCCGGAGGCAAGACCGTAGGGGCGAGGCTCGCCCTCGCCCGGCCGGCCGGCCATCCGGACGGGTCGTCTGTCATTGCCTTCCTGCCGCCTCCGGTTTTCGTGCCGGAGGCGCAGTACAGACACAGCCTCGGGCAACCGCCCCAGAGATGGCACGTCTACCCGTGTTTTCGTCCTGAAGGGGCGGGGCTTGGCACCCCAGGCTAGGTTTGTGCAGTGCCCTCGGCACCCAGAATTCGGCGGACTTCCGCCAAACCCCAGGGCAGGGCTGCTCCCGCCGACGGCAGGACCGCCCCAATTTCACCGTTCGGAAAGAGCTGCATGGACCGCCTGCGCGGCCAGAAAACCTCCGCGCGAAACGTGCAACCCGCTGCGGGGATTCGTGTTGACAAATGGGCGGTGAGGGACTCGAACCCCCGATCTTCTGGGTGTAAACCAGACGTTCTAGCCGACTGAACTAACCGCCCGGAAAGCTCTAGTACTGTAGGTGCGGGACACCGGGGGCGCAACCCGGGGCTACCGTCCGGAGCGGAAGGGGCAGCGGGATTGCGGGCAACGCTCGGGCACGCAGCCGGAACAACGCCGCTTCGGCCCCGGCCGTCGAGCCAGGGAGGCCAGACCGCCGAGGAGCAGGGCGCAGACGCCGCCCCGGGCCAGATGGCGCAGAAATTCGCGGCGGTTCGTCATGGGGCGGGGTTCTCCACGAAAATCCGCACCTGGCTCCGCTTCGGGTCGAGGACCAGCACCCGGCCCTCGCCATCCACGGTCGCGTCGGCCAGGAAGGTGCGGAGGATGAAGGCGTCGGGCGGGGCCACCACCGCATCCAGGCGGCCGTCCGGATGGCAGACCTTGACCAGATCGGGCTTCTTCTCGACCGCCAGCACGCGCCCGTCGGGAAAAACGGCCAGATGCGCCGGATTGCAGCAGCCGCCGAAAGCCTCGATTTCCTGTCCCTGCCTGCCCCAGCGGCCCAGGACCTTCCCGGCGGCGGAGAAATGGATGACGGCGTGGCGCCCGGCGTCGGTGGCCCAGAAGGTGCCGTCGGCATGGGCGGCCACGTCGAAATGAACGCTCGGGGCCTCGCCGGTGCCCTCCTCCGCCTTGAGATTGTCGATCCGGGCCAGCTCCTTGCCGTCGGGGCCGAAGACCCAGACGGCCCGGTTGCCCGAGTCGCCCGCCATCAGGCTCGTCCCGCCGACGGCGATGGAGCAGACCATCGCCCCCTCGCCCAGATGCCGCCATTCGGCCAGTTCGCCGGTATCGAGATCGAGCACGCCCAGGCGGCTGCCCAAGCCGAGATAGAACGTGCCGTCGGGTCCGAAGGCCGCACAGTGGGGGGCCTGGTCCAATTCGTAGTGGCGGACCGGTTCGCCGCTCTTCTCGTAGACGAGCACCCGGAAATGGGAAAGCACGTAGATGCGGCCGTCCGGCCCGACGGCCAGTCCGCGCAGGCGGCTCCCCTCGATGGCGACGGGGGCAAGCTCCTGGAAGCGGATCAGCCCGGCGGGAACCGAGCGCGGTTGGATTACGCTGGAATCCACCGCCGCCCCGGGCCGGGACCGCCGCCCGACCAGGAAGGCGCCGCCGACCAGAACCCCGATCAGCACCAGCAGCACCAGCAGATCAACCCCGGATTCCTTGCCTGTTTTCCTGCCCATCTGCGCTCCTATTCCCGTCGTCCCACGTCGAGACACACCATGCGCGTCGAGTCGCGCAGAATGAGGCGTCGCCCGACCAGGGCCATGGGGCCCCAGGCGTCGCGCCCGTCGAAAATCCGTGCGCGCCCGAGTTCCTCGTAGGCCGCGACGGAGGCGCGGAGCATGGTGAGGGTCCCCCGGTCGTCGAGCACGAACAATTTGCCGTCGCCCACCACCCAGGGGCCGAGGCCGAAGCGGCGTTCGGCCCCGCTGCGCCAGACCACGCCGCGCTCGGGATGCCAGCAGACGAGTTGCTCGCGGAATTCGCCCGCGTCCTTGGGGAGCACCCCCAGCAGATGCCCGTCGAGCAGAATCGGCGTCTGCTGCTCGCAGGCCAGCACGACCTTGTCCACCGGCTGGACCGAGCGCACCGAGCGCCCGTCGTCGGCCACTTCGAGCAGGGCGCTGCCCACGCCGTGGCCGGAGGTCATGAACAGGCGGGTCGAGGAAATCTGGACCGGGGCGGGGGCGACGATGCGCTTGTCCCATGCCGCGGTCTGCCAGAGCAGCTCGCCGGGGCGGTCGCCGTCGGCGGCCACGGCGGCGATGCCGCCGAGGGCGGCGTAGACATAGGCGGAGCGGCCCGCGAAGGTCATGGGCATGATCGAGGAGTGGGACATCTCCCAGCTCCCCGGATTCGGCGTCCGCCAGACCACCTTGCCGGTGGCGCAGTCCACCGCCAGGAACAAATCCCGGCCCGCCGGGGCGAGAATCACGGTGTCGCCGTCGAGCAGGGGGCACTGGGCGGTGTACCAGAGCGGCACGGTGCTGCCGTATTCGCGCACCAGGTCGATGCCCCAGAGGAAGCGCCCGGTCGCCCGTTCGACGCACATCACCTGGCACATGGGGCCGACCGTGACCACGTAGGTCTCGTTCACCGCCGGCACGGTGCGCGACATGCCGTGGTTGCGCCGCACCTCGACCGGGTAGGAACTGCGCCAGATTTCCGCCCCCGAGTCGAGGGCGAAGCAGCGCAGCGTGTCCCGCCGCCTGGTTTCGTCGTAGTCGAGGACATAGACGAAGCCGTCGTGGACGGCGGCGCCCGCATGGCCGTCGCCCAGGGTGACTTCCCAGAACCGGGGCGGCCCGTCGGCGGGCCACGACTCGGCCAGCGGCCCCGCCTCCCGCGCGATATTGTCCCGCGCCGCCCCCCGGAAACCGGGCCAGCGGCCAGCCAGAGGCGCGGGGCGCGGCGGCGGTTCGCCCAGCCGTTCCGTCTCGACCATCACCCAGTTGCAGTGCTCGCCCGGCGACAGGGTGCCGGGCGCGGGGCCGCCCGCCGCCAGACGCGGCTCGACCGGGCGCGCCGGTTCCACCTCGAGCCAGGAGCGGAGCACTCTGGCCCCGACCGCCGAGCCGAACACCAGCAAGAGAATGGGGAGAATCCGTTTCATGGCACCTGTCAGACCGCAATGGCCAGCCGAAAAGTAACCGCCCGAACGGCCCGGCACAACTGCGGGAGCGTGAACTCCGCGTGAACGGTCCTAGATTACCGGCTGCCATGCCCTTATCTTCCGTCCATGATCGCGCCGCCAGCGAGGCGGCCAGCCGCCGCATCCCGGAACCTGAGCCATGACCCGCTGGCAGCGCCAACTCGCCAATCACCAGTCGGCCCTGGCCATGCTGCGCGAGCGCGGCCTTCCCGTCGAGCCGCCCCCCGGCGGCCAGCCGGTGCGTCTCACTCCCCATCTGGCCCGCCTCGTCGGCGACGATCCCGCCCCCTGCCCCATCGCCCGCCAGTTTCTGCCCGACCCGCGCGAGAACCGCCGTCTCCCCGGCGAGCGCGAGGATTCGGTGGCCGAGGAAGCCTGCAAAGTCGCCGAAGTCCTCATTCACGCCTATCCCGACCGCGCCCTGCTCATGTGTACCCGGGAATGCGCCGCCTACTGCCGGTTCTGTTTCCGGAAACGGCTGGTGGGGCGGCCGGCGGAGACCGACGATGCCCGGTTCGCCGAGGCCTTCGCCTATTTGCGCGGGCATCCGGAAATCCACGAGGTCATCCTCTCCGGCGGCGATCCGCTGACCCTTGCCGACGACCGCCTCGACTACCTGCTGGCCGAACTGCGCCGGCTTCCGGGCGTCCGGGTGGTCCGTCTCCACACGCGCATCCTCACCGCCCTGCCGGAACGGGTCACGCCGCGCCTCTGCGCGCTGCTATCCCGCCATGAGGTGATGTATGTGAACTGCCACATCAACCATCCCGCCGAACTCACCCCCGAGGCCCTGGCCGCCGCGCGGCGCCTTCGCCGGGCCGGGCTTGCCCTGGGTTCCCAGACCGTTCTCCTCAAGGGAGTGAACGACAATCTGGCGACCATGCGCGCCCTCTGCCTGGGGCTGTACCACGCGGGCATCCGGCCCTATTCCCTGTTCCACTGCGAGGCGGTCGCGGGTTGCGGGCACTTCCGCCCGACCCTGGCGGCCGGACAGGAAATCTGGCGTGGGCTCCAGGGCTGGATCAGCGGCATGGCCGTGCCGCGCTATGTGCTCGACGCTCCCGAACTGCGCAAGATTCCCCTGTTTCCCGGCTATGCGGAACCCCGGCCCGACGGCACCTGGAACCTGCGCAACTACCAAGGCCGCGAAACCCTCTACCGCGAGCCCGGATGCGACGGCACCGCTTGACGCCGGCGGGGCCAGCAACTAGGCTCCGTCCCAACCGAAAATCCCCTGCCTTCCCGCTTCCGGAGAACCGCCCCGATGCAATGTGTCCAGCAACCAGAAAACGCCATCCTGCGCCTGCTGCTCCGGGTCGCGGACGCGCTTCGCCGGTACTCCGTGTGCATCGCGAACTTCGGCCTGCGCGACGCCTGGCGGCTGCTCTTCACCTACCGGTCGCGCGTTCCCCCGACCAGCGTCTCCGTGCATCTGCGCCCGGCCAACCGGCGCATCCACTTCCGAGGGGCGGCCGACGCCGGGGTCATGAGCCACTTCTACCAGCCGGGATGCCGCATCGTCGATTCCCCGGCCCAGCCGGTGCGCACCATTATCGACGCGGGCGCCAACATCGGCGACGAGACGATCCGCTTCCGCCACTTCCACCCGGAGGCGAGAATCATCGCCCTGGAGCCCTCCAGGGAGAATTTCCGGGTTCTGGAGAAGAATCTGGGGGACGATCCGAACTGCATCCTCCTCAACTGCGGACTCTGGAACAAGGACTGTTTTCTGGACATCACGTCGGGAAACACCTACGAGCAGTTCCGCGTGAGCGAAGTCGCCAGCGAGACCCCGGACACGGTGCGGGCGGTTTGTCTGCCCTCCCTCATGGCCGACTATGGTCTCGATGAAATCGACATCCTCAAGCTCGACATCGAGGGGGCCGAGTTCGAGGTCTTTGCGCCCGACAGCTCCGCCTGGGTGCCGAAAGTCAAGGTGTGCGTGTTCGAATGTCCCGACGGCGACCGGCCGGGGGCCGCGATGCGCATCTTCCAGGCCTTCCTGGCGGACGGCTTCCACTGTTCCGTCCACGGCGAGAACCTCATCCTGATCCGCCCCGGCGTCCCCTGGACCGTCGCCTCCGACCTGTTTTTCCGGCGCTAGGCCGTTCGCCCTCGCTCCCAAAGCCGGGTATATTGCAGCACGCCTTATTCAGCACGGGACACGATAGAGACCGATGGCGACCACCTTCACCTCCCAGGAAATCCGGCAACGGATCGCCGAAACCGAGCGCGCCCTGCGCGAGCCCGGCTCCGTCCTTTTCTCCCAGTCCCGCTACGAGATCACCCGGATGCTGGGCGAGGGCGGCATGGGCATCACCTATCTGGCCGACGAGCTGTGCGTGAACAACCTGCGCCGGCCCGTGGTCCTCAAGTTCGTCAAGGACAGTCTCGACCCCCACCGGCTGACCCGCTTCCTCAACGAGGTCCAGCTCAGCATCATCTTCAACCATCCGAACCTGGTGCCGGTCTTCCGCCTCGAGTCGGAAGTCGTCCGGGTCGAGGACGAGCGCCGGGGCAAGCGGTCCGGCGCCCGCCAGGGGCACACGGTCTACTACGCGGTGATGCAGTACATCGACGGCTGGAACCTGCGCCAGATCGTCAACCGCCTCCGCTCCCTCGAGATCGTCCTCAACCACGACCTCACCATGTTCATCATCGGGCGCGTGGCCCGCGGCCTGCACTACGTCCACGAATACCGCGACGCCAACGGCGAGCACATGGCCCTCGCCCACCGCGACGTCTCGCCGGAGAACATCCTGATCGACCACTTCGGCCGGATCAAGGTCTCCGACTTCGGCATCGCCCTCGCCACCAACCGGCCCACCAGCGATGGCTTCCACCAGGCGGGCAACCTGCTCTACTGCGCCCCCGAGCAGCTCACCAACGGCACCCTCGACCGCCGCTGCGACATCTACAACATCGGCCTCCTCATGTATCTGCTCTTCACCGACACCGACCGCTTCGGCATCGAGGCCCGCGCCGACAGCCCCCGCGAGCGCATCCGCAAGGTCATGGCCAAGTCCCCCGCCAAGGACTTGCAGCATGTCGAGCCCCCCCTCGCCCGCATGTGCTGCACCTGTCTCGAAGAAGACCCGGACAACCGCTACCAGAGCTGCGAGGACCTGGCCAACGACATCGACATCTACTTCAAGGAAACCCAGAAATTCGTCACCAACGAGCAGCTCGAGGAAGTCCTCGCCGACCTCTTCAGCCCCCGGCCCCGCTTCGTCTCCCGCCGCTTCGTGGCCCTCACCGGCAGCGACAAGCTCGAACAGCCCGACTTCGACCCCAGCCTCGGCGCCCGCACCCCCGAGTCCGCCGCCCCGCTCTCCACCATCCGCCTCAACGACGTGGTCGACTAGCACCGCCCGGATGCGCGAAAGCCGGACCGTCGCCCCTCGCGGCCCGCATGGGGGGAGATATTTCGCCGGACACCGTCAACTTTGGTGTCCGTTCGGTCGTTTTCCCACTTCATATGCACATGCGCGCGTTCACCATTTCCGCGTTTCTGCTGATTCTGCTCGCTGCGGCGACCGGCTGCCGGGCCGTGCGCAGCCTCGACGAGGTGGACGCCCGGGTCCAGGACCGCCTCCGCGCCGCCTCGGAGCTGGAGTTCGGCGACCTGCCGCCCGAGCGGGCCGCCCTCGACGTCTACCAGCGCTTCGCGGCGGCGGGGGATGAACCGGTGCAGGTGGACCTGCAAAGCGCCCTGCTGCTCGCCGCCCGCCACAGCCGGTCCTACCAGACCAGCCGCGAGACGCTCTACCGCTCCGCCCTCGCCCTCCTGCAAACCTCCCACCAATGGGACACCAGTGTCGCCAACAGCCTGCGGAGCACTCTCGGCCGCGACTTCGGTGCCGAGGAGACCACCCTTTCGGGCGACGCCGGCCTCACCCTCGGCCAGCGGTTCCTCAGCGGCGCGAACCTGACCACGCGCCTCGCCTTCGACTCGATCCGCTACCTCGCCGGCGACCGCCGCGTGGACCTGGGCACCCTGGCCAGCGCCAGCCTTGTCCAGCCCCTGCTCGCCGGGCGCGGCCCCGACCTCGCCCGCGAGAGCCTCACCCAGGCCGAACGCAATCTCGTCTACGCCCTCCGCACCTTCGTCCGCCAGCGCAAAAGTCTGCTCATCGACGTGGCCAACGGCTACTACGGCGTGCTCAGCGCCCAGGACGCCATGGAGATCGCCCGCCAGAACCACGAAACCCTGCGCAGCTCCCGCGAACGCTCCGAGGCCATGGCCGAGGCCGGGCGCGTGCCCCAGTTCCAGGTGGACCAGGCCCGCCAGCAGGAACTCGCCGCCCACGCCTCCCTCGTCAACCGCCAGGAAGCCTTCCAGACCGCCCGCGACAATCTCAAACGCCTCCTCGGCCTGCCCCTCGACGCGAATCTCGAAGTGGACCGCGCCGACTTGCAGCGTCTGGTCGACGCCGCCCTGCCCGAACCGCCCATGACCCTCGACGAGGCCCGCGAGCAGGCCCTCGCCCGGCGGCTCGACCAGGCCACCCGCCACGACCAGCTCGAGGACGCCCGCCGCGCCACCCGCATCGCCGCCGACGCCCTCCGCGCCCGCCTCGATCTCGTCCTCTCCGGCAGCGCCCGCAGCCCCCGCGACAGCCGCCTTCGCGGCATCGCCTGGGACGACGGCGCCCTGGCCGTCGGTCTCGATGCCGAACTGCCCCTGGACAAGACCGACCAATACATCGCCTACCAGCGCGCCCGCATCGACGAGCAGCGCCAGGAGCGCGCCGTGGACGAGGGCGCGGACGACATCACCGCCAACCTCCGCAGCGTCTGGCGCGGTCTTGCCGCCGCCCGCCAGAACATCGGCATCCAGCAGGTCAGCCTCCAGCTCGCCGAGCAGCGCATCGGCAACACCGAGCTGCTCTTCGAGGCCGGACGCATCAACATCCGCGAACTGCTCGACGCCCAGAACGACCTCATCGGCGCCCGCAACCAGTACATCGCCGCCATCGTCGACTACCGCATGAACTGGCTGCGCCTGCTCTATCAGCTCGAAGACCTGCCCACCGACCCGGACACCCTCTGGTCGCCCGCCCTCGGCGACAGTCAGCCCGCCACGCCCTAGGTTTCCCATGCGCACACCACCCTACCAGCCAAGCCGCCTGCTTCTCCTGCTCTGCCTCGCCCTGCTCGCCCCCGGTTGCCGGCGCGACACGCCGACCGGCAAGATCGAGACCTTCACCGTGAGCCCGGGCGCCCTCGACATCACCGTGGTCGAGTCGGGCAACCTCGAGGCCATCGAGTCCATGCGCATCCTCAGCCAAGTCTCCCGCAGCCTGAAAATCGTCGAGATCGTCGAGGAGGGCAGCGTCATCACCGAGGAGGACGTCCGCAACGGCAAAGTGCTGGTCAAACTGGACTCGAAGGAACTCGACGACCAGCTCTACAGCCGCGAGAGCGACCTGGAGAGCAACCGCGCCCTCCTCACCGAGGCCCAGGAGGCCATGGTGATCCAGCAGAGCGAAAACGACAGCAGCATCCGCGAGGCCCGCCTCGATGTCGCCTACGCCATGAACGACCTCCGCAAGCTGGTGGGCGACACCCTGGCCGAGCGGGTGCTCGAAACCGAGCCCGCCAACCTCGCCGCCCTGCTCGACGACGCGGACCTGGGCGGGCAGACCCGCCAGGACCTGGACAAGCACCAGACCGACATCGAACTCGCCCGCACCAAGCTCGGCCGCGCCCAGCGCAAGCTCGAATACACCCAGCGGCTCTTCGAGCGACAGTACGTCAGCAAAAACGAGCTGGACACCGACACCCTCGACCTCCGCAGCGAGGAACTCAACCTCCAGACCGCCGAATCCAAGCTCGACATCTTCCGCCGCTACGAATTCGGCAAGGTCTTCCAGAAGACCTGGGAAACCCTCCGCTCCGCCCGCGAGAAGCTGGTCCGGGCCGAGGCGGTGGCCCGCTCGCGCATGGCCCAGGCCGACGCCAAACTGCGCAACCGCGAGGCCACCTTCCGCCGCTCCGAGATTTATCTCGCCGAACTGAAGGAGGACATCGCCCGCTGCACCATCGTCGCCACCCGGCCCGGCTTCGTGGTCTACGAGGCGCCGCCCCGCTGGCAGAACACCGGCCCCATCCAGGCCGGCGTCGAAATCCGCTCCCGCCAGACCATCATCCAGCTCCCCGACCTCAGCCGCATGGGCGTCAAGGTCCAAATCCAGGAAGCCCAGATCGACCTCATCGCCCCCGGCCAGACCGCCACCGTCGCCATCGACGCCATCCCCGGCCGCCAGTTCTCCGGCACCGTCAAGAAGAAGGCCGTCCTCCCCAGCTCCCAGAACTCCTGGATCAACCCCGACCTCAAAGTCTACGAGACCGACGTCCATCTCGAATTCGAAAACACCAACGGCACCCTGCGCCCCGGCATGACCGCCACCGTCGAAATCCTCGTCGAGCGCCTCGACAACGTCCTCCGCGTCCCCATCCAGTCCGTGCGCACCGACGAGAACGGCAAGCACTTCTGCTACCGCGCCAACGGCGAGCAGATTCCGGTCGAGCTGGGCAAGCGCAACCAGATTTTCGTGCAGATACTCTCCGGCCTCGGGGACGGCGACCAGATTCGCATGACCCCGCCCCCGCTGGCCAGCCAGAACCAGTCCTGACCCCGACCATGAGCAGCCCCGCCGCCACCCCCGTCATCCAGGTCGAGAACCTCGCCAAGAACTACCGCATGGGCGAGGAGACCGTCCACGCCCTGCGCGGCGTCTCCTTCTCCCTGCACGCGGGCGACTACATGGCCATCATGGGCACCTCCGGCTCGGGCAAGTCCACCCTGCTCAACATCCTCGGCTGCCTCGACACCCCCAGCTCGGGGCGCTACCTCATCGAGGGCCAGGACGCCTCGCGCCTGAACGACTACCAGCTCAGCGCCCTCCGCCGCGAGAAGTTCGGCTTCGTCTTCCAGTCCTTCAACCTCATCCCCCAGATCACCGTCATCGAGAACATCGAGGTGCCCCTCTTCTACCAGGGCTGGCACGAGCGCGAGAGCGCCGCCCGCGCCCGCGACCTGGCCGAGCGCGTCGGCCTCGGCAACCGCATCAGGCACCGCCCCACCGAACTCTCCGGCGGCCAGCGCCAGCGCGTCGCCATTGCCCGCGCCCTGGCCAACAACCCCGCCCTCATCCTGGCCGACGAGCCCACCGGCAACCTCGATTCCGCCACCGGCCGCGAGATCATGGCCATCCTCGACACCCTCGCCGCCCAGGGCCGCACCATCGTCCTGGTCACCCACGAGCGCGACATCGCCGAGCACGCCCAGCGCATCATCCATCTCGTCGACGGCGACATCGCCAGCGACGAGGACCTGGGCGAACGCTGGCGCGGGCGCATGGCCGAGCGCGCCCGCAGCGGCGAGCCCGACCCCCTGGGAGGGCCGGCGGCATGATCCTGACCCTCTTCAAGGTCAAGCGCATGGCCAAGCTCGGGGTGAAGAGCCTGTTCGAGCACAAGCTGCGCAGCTTCCTCACCGCCCTCGGCATCATCTTCGGCGTCGGCAGCGTCATCGCCATGCTCGCCATCGGCGAGGGTGCCAGCTTCGAGGCCCGCGAGCAAATCCGCAGCATGGGCAGCCGCAACGTCATCCTCAAATCCCGCAAGCCCCCCGAAACCAGCACCAACACCGGCACCAACCGCAACCTCAGCGTCTACGGGCTCACCTACAACGACGCCCTCCGCATCAAGACCCTCTTCCCCGCCGCCCAGGTCCAAATTCCCTCCCGCATCATCTCCGAACGCATCCGCCGGGGTGCCCAGCGCCCCCCCGGCCGCATCGTCGGCACCGTGCCCTGGTACCTCGACGGCGGCGGCCTCGAAATCGCCCGCGGCCGCTTCATCAACGAGGAGGACGTGCGCGGCGTGGCCAATGTCGTCGTCCTCGACGAGGCCACCGCCCAGCTCCTCTTCCCCCTCTCCACGCCCATCGGCCAGAACATCTTCCTCGGCAACCAGCCCTTCCACGTCGTCGGCACCGTCCGCCCCATCCGCAAACCGGAAAAGGGCGACGGCGCCAAGACCGACACCCACGGGGCCTACATCCCCATCTCCGCCGCCCGCAAGCGCTTCGGCGAAATCCTCGCCACCCGCTCCACCGGCTCCTTCGCCATGGAGAAGGTCGAACTGCACGAGCTGACCGTCACCGCCCCCGACGACGACTCCGTCGTCCCCCTCGCCGACAACATCCGCGCCATGCTCCGGGAATTCCACAAGCAGGAGGACTTCGAGATCGTCATCCCCCTCGAACTGCTCAAGCAGGCCGAGGCCACCAAGCGCATCTTCAACATCGTCCTCGGCAGCATCGCCGCCATCAGCCTCCTCGTCGGCGGCATCGGCATCATGAACATCATGCTCGCCAGCGTCACCGAGCGCACCCGCGAGATCGGCATCCGCCGCGCCCTCGGCGCCACCCGTTCCGACATCGTCCTCCAGTTCCTCGCCGAGGCCCTCCTCCTCTCCCTGGCCGGCGGCATGATCGGCCTCGCCCTCGGCGTCGGCATCCCCAAGATCGTCACCCGCTTCGCCGGGCTCGCCACCATCGTCCGCCCCGAGTCCCTCCTCCTCGCCTTCGGCATCTCCCTCTGCATCGGCATCGTCTTCGGCATCTACCCCGCCATGCGCGCCGCCGCCCTCTCCCCCATCGAAGCCCTCCGCCATGAGTAGGAAATCCACCCCCGAACGGCTGGACAACAAGACGACGGACGGCCTGACCGACCTCCGCCTACCCATCATCACCGGCCCAACCCCGGCCCCGGAACGGCGGGGCATCACCGCCTTCGCCCGGCTGATGGTGGACCTCTATCCGGGGTTTCCGAACCGCGAAGCCCTGCTTGAAAAGCGGCTAGGGGAAGGCCCCGTCCCCGTCCGCTTCCGGGTGGACTGATTCCCGCCCCGAAAACCGCCCGGCTGCCGGAACCGGCGGCGGCGGGAAGAGTCTGTAGGAAATCATCTGCCGCCCGGCAGGGGCGCGGTTTCGCGGGGAGAACGCGCCTTCCCCGAGTTCCGGGCTATGGTACGTCTTTTCGTGTCGGCAACAAGCGGCAGCAAAGGAGAAGCCAGATGTCATTGGATGTGAGTAAAATCGGCAAGCGCGTGGCGGCCGAGAGCGCCGTGCTCGGCAAAATCCGCGAGCAGGTCGCCCGGGTGATCGTGGGCCAGGACCATCTGGTGGACCGCCTGCTGCTGGCTCTGCTCTGCAACCAGCATGTGCTGGTCGAGGGCGTCCCCGGCCTCGCCAAGACCCTCACCGTCACCACCCTCGCCCGCACCCTCCAGGCCTCCTTCGCCCGCATCCAGTTCACCCCCGACATGCTCCCCGCCGACATCGTCGGCACCCGCATCTACAAACATCTCAAGGACGAGTTCATGATCGAGTGGGGGCCGGTCTTCGCCCACATCGTCCTGGCCGACGAGATCAACCGCGCCCCGGCCAAGGTGCAGAGCGCCCTGCTCGAAGCCATGCAGGAACGCCAGGTCACCATCGGCGGCAAGGCCCGCAAACTCGACGACCCCTTCCTCGTCATCGCCACCCAGAACCCCATCGAGCAGGAAGGGACCTATCCCCTCCCCGAGGCCCAGGTGGACCGCTTCATGTTCAAGGTCAAGGTGGACTACCCCAGCAAGACCGAGGAACTCGAGGTGCTCCGCCGCATGGCCACCACCGAGCCCGACCTCGCCGTGGACACCGTGGCCACCCCCGCCGACCTCCTCCGCGTCCGCCGCCTCGGCGACGAGATTTTCATGGACGACAAAATCGGCGAGTACATCGTCGACCTGGTCGCCGCCACCCGCCGCCCCGGCGACTACGGCCTCCCCGACCTGGCCGGCCTGATCCGCTACGGCGCCAGCCCCCGCGCCACCCTCTTCCTCGCCCTCGGCGCCCGCGCCCACGCCCTCCTCGCCGGGCGCGGCTACGTCACCCCCCAGGACGTCAAATCCGTCGCCCCCGACATCCTCCGCCACCGCGTCGCCCCCACCTACGAGGCCGAGGCCGAGGAGAAGACCTCCGAGGACCTCGTCAAAACCATTCTCGACACCGTGAACGTCCCATGATTTCCCGCGAGCTTGCCAAGAAGATCCGCTACCTCCAGATCTTCACCAGCAAAGCGGTCAACGACAGTCTCGCCGGCGAGTACGAGAGCGTGTTCAAGGGCCGCGGCATGGAGTTCGAGGAGGTGCGCCAGTACCAGCCCGGCGACGAGGTCCGCAACCTCGACTGGAACGTCACCGCCCGCATGGGCGAGCCCTACGTCAAACGCTTCCGCGAGGAGCGCGAACTCACCGTCATGTTCCTGGTCGACCTCTCCGCCTCCGGCACCTTCGGCAGCGCCGACATGCTGAAGAACGACGTGGCCGCCGAAATCTGCGCCCTGCTCGCCTTCGCCGCCATCAAGAACAACGACAAGGTCGGCCTCATCGTCTTCACCGACACCATCGAGCACTTCATCCCCCCCGCCAAGGGGCTGACCCACGTCCTGCGCATCATCCGCGAAATCCTCGGCTTCCGCCCCCGGCGGACGGGTACCGACATCGCCCGGGCCCTCGACTACTTCGGCCGGGTCCAGCGCAAGCGCTGCGTGGCCTTCCTCGTCTCCGACTTCCTCGGCGAAGGCTACACCAAGCCCATGCGCATCCTGGCCCGCCGCCACGACCTCATCGCCGTCTCCGTCACCGACCCCCGCGAACTCGCCCTCCCCAACGTGGGGCTGGTCGAGATCGAGGACGCCGAAACCGGCGGCACCGTTCTGCTCGACACCGCCAGCGCCGCCGTGCGCGAACACTACGCCCGGCTCGGCGAGGAGCGCGCCCAGCGCCTGCGCCAGACCCTCCGCGCCATGGCCGTGGACCAGATCGAGACCCACACCCACGAGGACTACGTCCGCAAACTGGCCCTGTTCTTCCGCAAGCGCGAACGGGCCGCTTCGGGAGGAGGGGCGAGCCGATGATCCGCCGCATCCTCCTTCTCCCGCTGCTCGCTCTGCTGGTCGCCTGCGCCCGGCAGGGAGCCCCCGACCAACCGACCGCCGAAATCGGCTTCTCCCAGCAGGTCGAGGGCAGGATCGCCAGCCTGCATCTGCGCACCGACCGCCAGTCCCTCTCCACCGCCCGGAATCTCCACCTCTGGCTCGAAGTCGTCACCCCCGAAGCCGGCGAGGTGGAATGGCCGTCCCTCGAAGAGAAGCTCGGGCCGTTCACCATCGCCGGAACCGAAAACCTGCCCCCCGCCCTGGCCGCCGGCGGCAGGGTCCGCCACGGCCGCCGCTACCTGCTCGAACCCTTCCTCCCCGGCGACTACGCCATCCCCCCGCTCATCGTCCAGGTCCGGGAAAAGGGCACAGCCGGGGAGCCCGAGACCCTCGCCTCCGGCGAATTCACCGTCGCCGTCGTCTCCGAACTCCCCGCGGACCAGCAGGACCGGGACATCCACGACATCGAGCACAGCCTGCTGCCCCCGCCCGGCTACGGTGTCGCCCTCTGGTCCCTGCTCGCCGCCGTCCTGCTCGCCGGGCTGTTTTTCCTCCTTCGCCGCCGCCGGAAGCAACTTCCGGAAGCCGCCGCGCCCCCGCTCCCCGCCCATGAACGGGCCTACGCCGAGCTGCGCAGGCTGCTCGCCGAAAAACTGGTCGAGCGGGGTTTCGTCAAGGAGTTCTACCAGGGCGTGAGCGACATCCTCCGCCGCTATCTCGAACGCCGTTTCGGCCTCCGCGCCCCCGAACGCACCACCGAGGAATTCCTCGCCGAACTCACCGCCACCGACACCCTGGACGCCGCCCAGAAGGCCCTTCTCGGCCAATTCCTCCAGCACTGCGACCTGGTCAAATTCGCCGCCCTCGAACCCGGCGGGGAGGAGATCGAGCGCACCCTGGCCGCCTGCCGCAGCGTCATCGACCAGACCCGGGAGGGGGATGCATGATCCATTTCGACTCCCCCCATGCCCTGCTTCTCCTTCTGGCCCTGCCCGCGCTGGCCTGGCGGCGCTGGCGGCGGCCCCGCGCCGCCATCGGCTTCCCGACTCTCGAGCATGCCCGGCAATGCGGCGGCTCCTGGCGGCGCGCCCTCGTCGGCCTGCCCCCCGCTCTGCGCCTCGTGGCCCTGGCCCTGCTGATCGTGGCCCTGGCCCGCCCCCAGTTCGGCACCGAGCGCATCCGCGACGTCAGCCAGGGCATCGCCATCGCCCTCGTGGTGGACCGCTCCGGCAGCATGGCCGAGGAAACCCGCTTCGCGGGCGAGACCCTCGACCGCCTCGAAGTGGTCAAGCGCGTCGTCAACCAGTTCGTCCACGGCGACGGCAAGGCCCTCAAGGGCCGCCGCAACGACCTGATCGGCCTCATCGCCTTCGCCCTCTATCCCGACACCCTCTGCCCCCCCACCCTGGGGCACGACGCCCTCTCCCGCTTCGTCGAAACCCTCCGTATCGTGCCCCAGCGCAGCCCCGAGAACCGCACCGCCATCGGCGACGCCCTGGCCCTGGCCGGCGCCCGCCTGGCCAGCGCCGAACGGGACCTCGCCAAGCAGACCGGCAAGGACCGCGAGGGCTACACCATCAAGGGCAAAGTCATCGTCCTCCTCACCGACGGCAACAACAACGCGGGCGAGATGACGCCCCTCCAGGCTCTCCCCCTGCTCAAGGAGTGGGGCGTCCGCCTCTACGCCATCGGCATCGGCGACGCCCCCCCGCCCCGGGGCGCGGCCGGCGGAATCGACGCCTTCCTCCTCGCCGCCCGGCCCCAGGCCCAGATCGACATGGGCCTGCTCCATTCCCTGGCCAACGAGACCGGCGGCAAGGCCTTCCTCGCCACCGACGGCGATTCCCTCAAACGCATCTACGAGGAAATCGACCGGCTCGAAGCCAGCGAGATCGAGGCCGCCCGCTACGTGGACTACCGCGAAATCTTCGTCTTCTTCGCCGGCCCCGCCCTGGCCATCCTCGCCCTCGAAATCCTGCTCGCCTGCACCCTGTTCCGCAAAATCCCATGAGTTCCGACCACTTCCACAATCTGGACTGGCTTTTCCTCCTCTGGGGCCTGCCCCTGCTCGGTCTGCTCTTCGCCTACGCCGGGCACCGGCGGCGGCAGACGCTCGAACGTTTCGCGGCGACCGCCATCCTCCCCCGGCTCCGCGTCACGGCGGACCCCGCCCGCCGCCGCTGGCAGGCTTTCTGGATTCTCTTCGGCCTGGCCGCCATCATCGTCGCCCTCACCCGGCCCGCCTGGAATCTCCGCGCCGAAACCGTCCAGCGCCGGGGCCGCGACGTGGTCTTCGTCCTCGATGTCTCCCGCAGCATGCTCGCCGAAGACCTCTCCCCCAACCGCCTCGAACGGGCCAAACTGGCTATCCGCGACTGCATCGACACCTTCGCCGGCGACCGGGTCGGACTCGTGGCCTTCGCCGGCACCGCCGTCGTCAAGTGCCCCCTCACCCTCGACTACGGCTTCTTCCGCCTGGCCCTCGACCAGATCGCCCCCGACAGCGTCCCCCGCGGCGGCACCCTCATCGGCGACGCCATCCGCTGCGCTCTCGACGAAGTCTTCGACGACACCAACCGCGCCTATCGCGACCTCATTCTCATCACCGACGGCGGCGACCACGAAAGCCTCCCCGTCGAGGCCGCCCGCCGCGCCGGCGAGGAGCAGGTCCGCATCCTCGCCATCGGCCTCGGCGACGAGGACAACCAGCGACCCATCCCCATCACCGACCCCGCCACCGGCCGCCAAACCTTCATCGAGCACCGCGGCGAGCGCGTCGCCCTCAACCTCGACGCCGACCTCCTCCGCCGCATCGCCGCCGCCACCCCCGGCGGCAAATACCTCAACGTCGCCACCGGCAACATCGATCTCGATCTGGTCTACGCCGACCTCGTCGCCAGCGCCGACAAGCGCGATTTCGAGGCCCGGACCGTCCAGCGCTACGAGGAGAAGTTCCAGATTTTCCTCGCTCTGGCCCTCCTCGTCCTCGCCCTCGAATTCCATCTGGGCGAACGCCGCCGCCCCCTCCCGGAGGCCGCCCCTTGAAACACCCGCTCCTCCTTCTTCTGACCCTTCTCCTGCCCCTCGGGCTCGCCGCCGACTCCCTGCGCGACCGGCTTGCGGCGGGCAACCGGGCCTTCGCCGAGGAAGACTACGAACGCGCGGCCGCCGCCTACCGGGAAGCCGCCGAATTCGACCCCGAGTCCCCCCATGCCCTCTTCAACCAGGGGGCCGCCGCCTACCGCGCCGGGGACTGGGCCACCGCCCGCGACAAGTTCCAGGCCGCCCAGCGCCGGGCCCCCGACGCCGAATTCGAGGCCAAATGCCGCTTCAATCTCGGCAACACCGCCTTCCGCGCCGCCCAAAACCAGGCGAAACCCGAGGACAGCCTCGATACCTACCGCGAAAGCATCCGCCATTTCCAGGACGCCCGTCGCCTCGACCCCGCCCACACCCGCGCCGCCCAGAATCTCGAACTCTCCCGCCGCCAACTCCAGCTCCTCCTCGAACAGCAACAGCAACAGCAGCAGCAGGAACAGCAACAGCAGCAACAACAGCAGGCGAACGACCAGCTCAAGGAACTCGCCGAGCGTCAGCAGCAGGCCGCCGACCGCAACCGCCAGACCCCGAACCCCACCCCCGAACAACAGCAGCAGATGGCCCAGGAACAGCAGCAGATCCAGCAGGATACCGAGAAACTCGCCGAGCAGCACCCCGCGCAGGAAAAACTCGAGGAGGCCCGCGAGCAGCAGCAGAAAGCCAGCGAGAAGCTGGCCGAAGGCAAGCCGGACGAGGCCCAGCCCAGCCAGGAAAAAGCCGCCCAGGCCCTGCGCGAAGCCCACGAGCAAAACCAGCAGGAACAGCAGAAGCAGCAGGAACAGCAGAAGCAGCAGGGCGAGGAACCCCAGGAACAGCAGGGCCAGCAGGAATCGGAATCCCCGCCCCAGCAACCGCAGCAGCAGGATCAGCCCCGGAACCAGTCCGACCAGCAGGCCGAACCGCAGGAAGCGGTCTTCAAGAACGCCCAGGACATTCTCGACCGCGAACGGCAAAACCTGAAGAAACGCCAAATCCGCCAGGCCGAAGGTCTTCCCCCGGTGGATAAAAACTGGTAGAATTGCCGAATCGACCACCCACCATGAAACCCCTCCGTCCACTCTTCATCGTCCTCGTTTCCATCCTCGCCTGCGGTCGCGCCGCAAACGCGGACGAACAGCCCTTCGCCGTCACCGCCGGCCTCAGCACCACGACGGCCTACATCGACCAGCCGGTCCAACTGCAGATTCTCGTCCAGGGCACCGACAGTCCCGAACTGCCCGACCTGCCCCCCCTCGATGGCTTCACTCTCCGCTACACGGGCACCAACCCCCGCACCGAGCGCCAGGTCGTCATCCGCCAGGGGCGGCGCGTCGAAACCGTCCGCCAGTCCGCCGTCCTGGTCTACGAACTCATGCCCAGGCGAACGGGCAGGCTGGACATCCCCCCCATCCTCATCACCCTCGGCAACCGACAGGCCCACACCCCAGCCCTCAACCTCCTCGTCAAGGAACCTGAGCCGAACGACGACCTCAAGCTCCGCATCGAGCTGTCCCGCGAGGAATGCTACGTGGGCGAGCCGATCCGCGCCGTCTGGACCTTCGCCTTTCGCCACAATCTGAGCAATCTGCGCCTTACCGTTCCCCTCCTCCTCGACAGTGCCTTCACCATCCCCGACTATATGCCCGAGATCGACCCCGCCCGCCGCAATCAGTACCACCGCCTCGAAGTGGAGGGCAAGGAGACCATCGCCGTCCTCGGCCAAGGAGTCATCGACGGCCAGCGGTACACCACCCTGACCTTCGAGAAAATCCTCATTCCCCGGGAACCCGGCGAACGCCTTCTCCCCGCCAGCACCGTCGTCGCCGACGCCGTCGTGGGACGCCAGCCCGGCAACGATTTCTTCGCCCGTGCCCAGGAAGTCGTCAAATCCCTCGCCACCCGCTCGAACCAACCCCGCCTCGTCGTCCGCGAACTCCCCGCCGAGGGCCGTCCCGCCAACTTCGCGGGCCATGTGGGCCGCTACCGCATCGAGACCGCCGCCCAGCCCCGCGCGGTCAATGTCGGCGACCCCATCGAGCTGCTCGTCACCGTCTCGGGGGCCGATTATCTCGCCCATGTCGATTTGCCCCCCCTCGAAAAACAGCCGGACCTGGCCCGGGACTTCCGCCTTTCCCACGGCGACGATCCGGGGGAAATCCAGAACGGCCGCAAGGTCTTCCGCCGGGTCCTCCGCGCCACCCATCCCGACGTGACCGCGATCCCCCCCCTCGAACTGCCCTACTTCGACACCGCCACGGGCCGCTACGACATCGCCCGCAGCCAGCCCATTCCCCTCGAGGTCCGCGCCTCCCGCACCATCACCGCCCTCGATGCCGAGGGTCTTTCCCCCGCCAACCTCATGCGCAAGGTCAAAATCCGCGCCCAGGGCCTGGCCGCCAACTACGAGGACGCCTCCGTCCTGCGCAACCAGGAGGCGGGCTTCCGGGCCTGGCTGGCCTCGCCCGCCTGGCTGGGCACCCTCGGCGGCTTCCCCGCCGCCTACCTCGCCCTTGCCCTCGCCGTCGCCGGGCACCGCCGCCGCCGCGCCAACCCCGCCGCCCTCCGCGCCCGCCGCGCCCGCCTCGTCTGCCTGCGCGAACTCAGCGCCATCCACCCCGACGCCAATGCCCACGAACGCGCCCTCGCCGCCATCCGCCAGTATTTCGGGGCGAAGTTCAACCTCGCCGCCGGGGCGCTCACCTTCCCGGACATCCGCCCCCATCTCGACCAGGCCGGGGTGCCGCCCGAACTCCGCGACGAACTCCGCCAGCTCATCGAACTCTGCGAGGCCGGGCACTACGCGGGCAGCGCCACCATCCCCCCCGGCGAACTCATCCCCCGCGCCACCGACCTGATCCGCCGCATCGACCAGAGGATCGGACGATGAACCGCATCACCGCCACCCTCCTGTTTCTCCTCGCCCTCGCCGCTCTCCGCGCCGAGCCGCTCCCCCGCGCCGAAGCCGAAGACCTCTTCGAGGAGGGAAAAAGCCTCTTCCGCCAGGCCACCGCCCTCGCCGATACCGACCCCGACGGCGCCCGCAGCCTCATGCAGCAGGCCCTCCTCCGCTTCCAGAGACTGGAAACCGAAGGGGAAATCCGCAACGGCAGGCTCTACTACAACCTCGGCAACATCCATTTCCAGCTCGACGATCTGGGCCGCGCCATGCTCAACTACCGCCGCGCCCGCGAGTACATCCCCGACGATCCCCGCCTCCAGCAGAATCTCGCCTTCGCCCGCGCCCAGCGGGCCGACAACTTCGCCGAACCCGAGCAGCGCAAGGTGCTCAAGACCATCTTCTTCTGGCACTACGACTTCACCCTCCGCACCCGCGCCCGCACCTTCGCCGTCGCCTTCGCCGCCCTCTGGACCCTGCTCGCCTGCCGCCTCTTTCTCCGCTCCCCCTGGCTGACCCGCCTGGCGGTCGCCGCCGCCGTCCTTGCCCTGGGCATGTTCGCCTCCGTCGCCCACACCCACCTGGAACGCGCCCGCAGCCGTCCCGGCGTCATCCTCGACCGCACCGTCGTCGCCCGCCTCAGCGACAGCCACACCGCCGACCCCGCCTTCACCGAACCCCTCCACGCCGGCACCGAATTCGAGGTCACCGAGGACCGCGGTGCCTGGTACGAAGTCCGCCTCCCCGACGGCCAGACCTGCTGGCTTCCCGCCGCCAGCGTCGGCCTTGTGCATTGACGAAAGCCCTACCGCCCGCTACGTTGGCGTTGTCCCCCCCCGTCGGCCTCTGCCATATCCACCGTCTGACCAGGAAGTCGCGCCATGCACAAATCCACCGCCCTCGCCGCCTTCTGCGCACTTGCCGCCCTCGTCGGCTGGACCGCCGAAACCAGCATCCCCATCTGCTGCAACAAGGATGCGTTCAGCCCGCTGGCCCCGCCCGCCCTGGCCGGCGCCACCCTCGAGGTCGAGCGGGCGATGGACCCCGCCGCCGCCGCGCCCAAAGTCACCGTCGCCTTCACCAAACCCGGCGACGAGCGCCGTTTCCTCGCCCTCGAAACCACCCCCCTAAAACCCCTGGCCCCCTACCAGGCCATCGAGCTGACTTTTTCCGCCAAGGCCGAAGGCGTCACCCTCCTGCCCGCCATCATGCTCTACGAGCGCGGCGGTGCCGTCTGGTTCCGTTCCGGCCGCCCGCTGGACGGCAAGGACGGCCAGACCACCCTGCGCCTCGCCCTCACCGGCATGCGCCAGGCCGCCTTCAGCACCAACGCCGGCACCGAGGTCGCCTGGGACCAGGTGGACCGCCTCTGGTTCGGCTTCCTCGCCGACGGCAAGGGCCAGGGCTCCTTCGCCATCACCAGCATCGTCCTCACCTCCGAGCCCTACCGCCCCACCGCCCCGGTCACCGTCTTCGAGCCCGACGCCGCCCGCTGGTCCGTCACCGCCGACCCCGCCGTTAAGAAGGAACTGGCCGCGACCAAGGACGAGCAGGGCCGCCCCCAGATCAAACTCGCCTTCACCTTCCCCGGCGGTCGCCACATGTACCTCATCCCCTCCCAGCCGGTGCCCCTCGTCGACCTGGGTGCCTACGCGGGCCTGCGCTTCACCTACAAGGCCACCCCGCCCCAGGGCATCGACAAGCTCCTGGTCTGCGTCAACCAGGGCGGCAACCAGTTCGTCGCCGACGCCACCGCCCCGGCCAACGGCGACTGGCAGTCCGTCGTCATCCCCTTCGACCGCTTCAAAATCGCCGCCTGGAGCGGCAAGCCCAAGGACACCAAGCTCGCCGTGGACGCCATCGACAGCATCACCGTCGGCATCCACGGCACTGCCGCCGCCCCCGGCGGCGACGGGGAAATCCTCATCCGCGACATCGAGCTGGTCCCACCCGAAAAATAGGGCACCTACATGGAAGCCACTCGCCAGGATCACCTGCGGATCGAACGGCTGAAGGCGGACGTGCTGTCCCGCCACGCGCCCCTGCCCCAGCACCACAACAGCCGCCGGGGCTCCTGGATTCCCGACGGCAACCCCTGGACCCGCAACGTGGCCCTGCACCGGGGCTGGCGGCCCGGCATGGCCGTGGGCGAAATCCGCGCCGCCACCCTCCTCGAACTGGTCCGCCTCTCCGAAATCCGCCTCTTCCCCGAATGGCGGCTCGCGGGCGAGCACTTCACCTGCCAGAGCTTCACCAACTTCGCCGACGAGCGGCTCAAAAACGACCTCCCCCGGCTGGCCGAATTCGGCCTGGGCGAAGCCGACATCCCCGCCTTGGGCAACACCCTCCGCCGCTGGCACGAGACCCATCGCGGAGCCACCTTCACCCAGGTCGGCTCCCCCGCCTTCAACCAGACCCCCGAGGAACGGGACGAACGGGGCAACACCGTCTACATGTCGGTCGGCTGGGTCGAGAACCACTCGATCCGCGACTATCCCAAGTTGCTCCGCATCGGCTACGCCGGCATCCGCGCCGAAATCGAGGCCGCGATGGCCGCCTGCGACCTGGCCGACCCCGCCTACGCCGAACGCGAGGCCTTCTGGCGCGCGGGCCTGCTGGTCTGCGAGGCGGGCATCCTCCTCGGCCAGCGCTACGCCAAACTCGCCCGCGCCCAGGCGGAACAAGCCGCCGACCCCGCCGAGCGGCAGCGCCTGCTCGCCATCGCCGCGCGCTGCGACCAAGTCCCCGCCAGGGGCGCGCGCAGTCTTCCCGAAGCCATCCAGGCCCTCTGGTTCGGCCACCTCCTCACCTGCGGCGAGGACGGCATCAACGCCAACTCCATCGGCAGGCTCGACCAATTCCTCCTGCCCTACTACGAAGCCGACGGCGGCGACGAGGACAGCGCCCGCGACTGGCTCGCGGAACTGGGCTGCAAACTCTATCTCGACTACGACGTCCAGGCCATCACCCTCGCCGGACGGGACCACGACGGCAGGGATTTGACCAACCCCCTCACCTACCTCATCCTCGACGCCACCGAGCAGGTGGGGCTGCTCCGCGACCTTTCGGTGCGCGTCCACCGCGACACCCCCGAGCCCCTGCTCCGCCAATGCGCCCGGATGATGGCGCGCGGCGGCGGCATCCCCTATCTCTTCAACGACGACTGTTTCCTTCCCGCCCTCGTCGAGCACGGTATCAAACCAGAAGACGCGGGCGACTACTCGCCCATCGGCTGCATCGAACTGACCATCCCCGGCAAGGCCAACCCCCATGCCGTATCGGGCTGGTTCCACCTCACCAAATGCCTCGAACTGGCCCTCTTCAACGGCCAGGACCCCGCCAGCGGGCGGCAGCTCGGCCCCGCCACCGGCGATTTCGCCGACTTTCCCGATTTTCCCGCCTTCCTCGCCGCCTACCACACTCAGGTCGAGCACTTCGCCCGCCACCTCGTCTACCTCTGCAACCGGGGCGCTCTCCGCCAGCGCGAAGCCGGCCCGCTCCCCTGCTGGTCCATCCTCACCGACGACTGCATCGCCCGCGGCCAGGACATCACCGATGGCGGCCCCCTCTACAACTACCACAGCATCTGCCTCCTCGGCACCGCCAACACCGCCGACTCCCTCTGCGCCCTCCGCAACCTCGTCTTCCGGGACAGCAAGATCGACCGCGCCGAACTCCTCGCCGCCCTCCGCGCCAACTTCGCCGGCCACGAACCCCTCCGCCAGCTCCTCCTCAACGGTGCCCCCAAATACGGCAACGACTGCGACGAAGTGGACCAGCTCGCCGCCGACGTGGACAACCATTTCATCGATCTCATGGACCGCATGCGCAGCCCCCTCGACGGTCGCTACGTGGTCCATCTCTTCTCTTTCCTCCTGAACATCGGCTTCGGCAGCGCCCTCGGCGCGACCCCGGACGGCCGCCGCGCGGGCGAGCCCATCGCCTACTCCCTCTCCGCCCAGCAGGGCCGCGACGAGGCCGGGGCCACCGCCATGCTCCGCAGCCTCGCCAAACTCCCCCACCACCGCGCCGCCGGCGCCAGCGCCGCCATCCTCGACCTCGATCCCGCCCTCGTCGCCGGCGAAGCCGGCCTCGAACGCCTGACGCATCTCCTGCGCGGCGCCATCGGCATGGGGGTCGGCCAGCTCCAGCTCAACGTCACCACCGCCGAACGCCTCCGCCAAGCCCAGCAGGACCCCGAGAAATACGGCAACATCCCCGTCCGCGTGGCCGGCTACTCCCAGCTCTTCCGCCTCCTCGGCAAGGAGCTCCAGGAACACGTCATCGCCCGCACCAAACACCGGGGCTGAGCCAAACTCCGCCCTGGCCGAGGAACGATGACTCCGGCAGGCTCACGCCACTGCGTCCACTGCGTCCACTTGGTCCATGATCGGAGCTACTCCACCACCGGGTTCCAGTCCACGCGGACCAGGGGCAGGCCGGAGGCGTTCAGACGGCCCAGGAGCTGCTCGCCGCCGTCCGGCGAACCGGCCAACTCGCGCAGGCGGATCGAGAAGCGGACCTGGACAATGTCCGTGGCGAAATCCTGCGAGACGCTCATGCCGCGAATCCGGGCGTCGGTCTGGCGCAGGAGCGTGCGCAGCTCGCCGAGCCGCTCGCGTCCCTGTAGCGAAACCGTCA
>LVAZ01000340.1 GCA_001603055.1 Victivallales bacterium Lenti_02 | reverse complement strand
CGCCCCGTCGCGGACCAGAAACGGACGGGCCGCGACGACCTGGACCCGGTTGGGCAGGAAATACAGGCCATCCCCCCGGTCCTGCCAGTCCCCGGCGGGCAGCGGGCGCAGGCCGGAAAGCACCGCCCCGTTGCCCTCGACCACGATGGGCGCGCTCGCCGTGCCTCCCCGCGAGCCGAAGACCAGGCTTTCCCGGTACGGTTCGCCGGGGGCCAGATGAAGCGTGCTGCCCGGCCCGCACAGTTCCACCGCCCGTTTCAAACTGCGCACCGCCGTCGCCGCCGACGCGCCGTCCCGCGTATCGTCCCCCGCGCGGTTGTCGACGAAAACCGGGCGGGCCCAGAGAGTCGCGGACAGCAGAACCAGCGGCAGCAGGCGGCGGAGGGACATGGCATGGCCTCGGGTTGATGGGGGAATGGACGAAGCGACAACTTGTCCGCCCAACCCCCCATGCGCAAGCCGCCCGCCCCTCATTGGATTCTAACCATTTGCTCGTCTCTCCTAACCCGGCGCTCACCCGGCGCTGATTCTTGGACTCTACCGTGTGGACTGTTGTTGGTGAATGCGGTCATCCCCTCCGAGCAAAGGCAGCGAAAGGAGGTACCCGGACACCAGGAACGAAGCCGAAGTTCGAGTCACCCGTCACCCATCCAGAAAACAACGAGGAGCACATCATGAAGAAATGGATTGCCCTGGCGGCCAGCATCGCCATGACCGCCGCCCACGCGAACAGCAACGACGACATCCTGCGCAAGATCGAGGACATGCAGCGCCAAGTCCAGGCCCAGCAGGAAATGATCCAGCAACTGCGCAGCCAGTTGGACGAGCAGCGCACCACCACCACCGAGATCGTCCGGCAGGAAGTCGAGACCGCCGTCGGCAAGGGCCTGGCCCAGAGCGGCGGCTCCGTCCTGACCCTCGGCAAGGGCATCGAGGGCCTGACCCTCACCGGCGACCTCCGGCTGCGCTACGAGTCCATCGACACCGACCTCGATACGGGCGGCGACCTGAAGTACAAGTCCCGCTTCCGCCACCGCGTCCGCCTCGGCGGCGTGTGGAAGAACCCCAGCGAGAGCTGGGAGGTCGGCCTGGGCCTCGAAGCCGGCAGCAGCGACGGCACCAGCGCCAACCAGAGCTGGAACACCAGCAGCCCCTGGCAGTCCGGCAGCCTGTACCTTGACTACGCCTACGCCAAGCACAAGTTCGGCGACAGCGGCATGAGCCTGACGCTCGGCCAGCACAAGAGTCCCTGGAAGAACACCTTCCTGACTTTCGACGGCGACCTCCGCCCCACCGGCGCCACCCTGGCCTACGACAGCGACCTCGCCTTCGCCACCATCGGCGCCTACAACATCCGCAGCGACTCCACCATCGCCGGCAAGACCGACCAGTCCCTCGCCAATATGTTCGGCGGCCAGGCCGGCATGAAGTTCAAGACCGATGCCCTGAACGCCCTGTTCGCCCTCGGCTTCTTCTACTACGACGAGGAGACCTCCCAGTTCCAGCTCGCGGCCGCGGCCGACGACTACAACTACCAGATCGGCACCGCCTACGCCGAGGTTGGCGGCAAGATCGGCAACGTCGGCCTGAAGGCCGTCGGCGAATTCGCCATGAACTTCGGCGCCGACAACGACGTCAGCCAGGGCGGCGCCTACGGCAAGGCCCCCACCACCCTCGCCGCCTACAAGCCCGAGGACAACAACATGGCCTGGACCCTCGGCCTCCAGGCCAAGGTCGACAAGTTCAGCGCCAACTACGCCTACGCCCACATCGAGGGCGACTCGATTCCGTGGTTCGTCTCCGACAGCGACTTCGGCGTCGGCGCCCTGCGCTCCAGCCGTTCGGTCAACGTCAAGGGCCACGTCCTCGGCCTCGGCTATGCCGTGACCAAGAACTTCTCGGTCGGCGCCAGCGCCATGTTCACCAGCCTGATCGAGCCCGCCGCCGGCAAAGACGACGAGGGCACCCTGTTCCAGTTCGACGCGGTCTACAAGTTCTAACCCTTCTCCCCTGATCCCTCCCCTGCGCGCGGCGACGGCACCCCCGTCGCCGCGCGTTCTTTTTCCGCTCAGTAGCGGTCGAGTTCGGGA
>LVAZ01000339.1 GCA_001603055.1 Victivallales bacterium Lenti_02 | reverse complement strand
CGGCCATCGCCTCCGGCTGCGTCCGCGACCAGGAGCCGTCCGGGTTCTGGGTGAGCTTGAGCCAGCGCAGGGCGCGCAGCACGGCGTCCTCGGTCTGCTCGTCGCCGCCATGCCGGCGGCGGGCGGCGACCCGGCCCGAATCGGTGCGCCCGCCGAAGAGGGCGGAAACTTGCAGCGGGCTGTCGCTCGCCTTGATGTCGAGCACCTCGCTGAAATCCATGGCGGTATTGGTCAGGGCCAGCATGTCGGTGTTGATGTCGTCGGTCGCCAGCTCCAGTTCCTGCCGGGGAAGATCCGGCTTCTCGACGGTGGGCACCACGTCTTCGACCAGTTCCTCGACCTCGTCCAGCTCCTGGATCAGCTTCTCTTCCAGCTCCTTGATCTGGAGTTCCTCCATCTGGACCTCGACGGCGGCCCGGTCGACGCTGGTCTCGCCCGTCATGAGCAGGAACGCCAGCACCACCACCACCGCGTGGAAGAGGATGGAAATGACGGGACCCACCCAGGCCTCGATGCGCTGTCTGCGCCGGTATTCGGCCAGAATGGCGTCGAGGTCCAGGAATTCCGGTTCCTGCCCGGTGGGTTCGGCGTATTCTTCGCTAACCATGTCGGCGATTCTCCGGCTAGTCGTCCAGGGTCACCACGTTCAGCTTGGTCAGACCGATGGACTGGCACAGATCGAGCACCTTCACCAGATTCCTGGTGCGGGCCTTGGTGCTGGTCTTGACCATGATCGTCAGATCGGGATCCTTCTGGGCGTGGGGTTCGAGCAGCTCGACGATGCGCTCGGGGGCCATGTCCCGGCCATAGAGCATGACGCGGTCGGCGAAGACGGCGATCTCGATCGGCCGGGCCGGGGGCTCGTCCCGCTTCTCCGCCACGTTCGGCGTGGGCAGGTTCACCGCGAGATGGGCCTCCGACACCTCGTCCTTCTGGGTGACGATGAAGTAGATGAGCAGGAGGAAGACCACGTCGATCATCGACGACATGGGAATCTGCGCCTGCTCTTCGCTCCGTTTGCGTTTTCCTGCCATCTTGCTCGCGTCTCCGCGTGGTTATTTCCCGGTGGCCTCGGCGGCGATGCTGACCCGGTAGAGGCCCGATTTGCCGACCGTGTCCATGACCTTGCTCACATCCCGGTAGACCGTGTCGCCGTCGCTGCGCAGGACGATCGGCACCGAATTGCCGGCCTGCTGGCGGGTGGTGGTGAGGATGTTCTGCAAGGCCCGGGGACTCATGGGCTGCAGGGCGATGTTCGGGTTGCCTTTGGCGTCGATGTTGATGGTGATGGTCCGCGTGTCCTTCTTCTCGACCGGGGCCATGTGCTTGGCCTGGGCGAGGCGGATGGACTCGTCGACGATGTCCTTCTCGACCGAGGCGGTGACGACGAAGAAGATGATCAGCAGGAAGACCACGTCGATCAGGGAGGCGATGGGAGTCTCGACGGCCGCTTGACTGCGATGTTTCATTGCGGGGCCTCCTTGGGCTTGCCCTTGGGGACCAATGCTATTCCTCGACTTCGGCGTTGCGGAGAACCTTGATGAGGTCCAGAACCGCCGCCTCGGTCTCGAGGATCAGGCGCGTGGCGTAGTTGCGGATGAGGGTGAAGGAGAGGAGCGCGGGCACCGAGATGAGGAGGCCGACGCAGGTGGTCCAGAGGGCGGTGGAGATGTTCTGGGCGAGCATCTGGGCCTTGGCCGCGCCCTGGGCGCCCTGGCCGAGGGTCTGGAAGGCGAAGACCATGCCGATCACCGTTCCCATCAGCCCGAGCATGGGGGCGATCTGGCCGCAGAGGTTGAGGTAGCTCACCCGCTGCATGAGCTGCTCGCTCTCCAGCTCGGCGGCGGAGCTGACCGATTCCTGGATGACTTCGTAGCCCTCGGAGATGTTGCCGAATCCGGCCAGCAGAATGCGGCTGAGCGAGCCGGGGTTGGCCTCGCAGGTGTCGAGCGCCGCCTGGAGGTCGCCCTCGGACAGGGCGCCGCGCACCCCCTCGACCACGTCGCCGGGGAGCAGCTTGTCGCGCCGGATTTTGATCAGACCGTCGATGATGAACCACATGGTGGCGATGGAGGTGGACAGAATCATCATCCAGATGAAGAGGTTGACGAAGCTGCCGCCGTAGATGATCCCCCACATGGTGACGCCCTGGGCCTTCTCGGGAGCCTCGCCCGCCGCCTCGGCGGCATCCTGGGCCAGAGCCATCGCCTGGCCGAGGACCATGGAGCCCGTCACCGCCAGCTTGTAACTTCCGCGTTTGATTGCTTGCATCATGATTGCCTATCCTTCTGACTCATCCTTCCGCCGCGCCGGACACCGAGCCTAATTAGCCTCGACGAACATGCGCCATTTCGGGTCGCCGATCTGCCGCATCAAGGCCACCACCTGTTTCCTGGCCTCGTCCCGGTAGGGAGCCACGTCGGCTTCGCTGCCGTCGAACAGGAGGAGGGTCTTGAGATACTCTAGCACTGCTTCCCTGGGTTTGTCCTCCTTCGCCAGAATTTGTCCGCGGGCGTTGAAGGCCATCGCCGCGTCGGCCGGACGGGCGGAGCGGACCATGGCGTCGAGGGAGTCGCGGACTTCGTCGACCTTGCCCTGGGCGAGGAGGGCCAGCACGCGGCCGCGGGCCAGTTGCTCCCGGTAGCCGCCGGGGAAATTCGCCCCCTTGGCGAAAGCCTCGCCCGCCTTGGCCGGCTCGTTCTTGGCCAGATAGGCGCTGCCCTCGAGGAAGGCGATCTTGTCGCCCCAGCCGAGAATGCCGAACTGGGTGAAGACCTGGCCGGCGTGCTGGATGACTCTGTCGTACTCCTTGGCGGCAAGGAACCTCTCCAGCGCGACCACCTGCTCGGGCTCGGGGACAAAGGCGGCGCGGAACTGCTCGGCCCGGAAGCCGATCTCGCGGTTGTTCTCGTCGATGAACCGGATGCCGGTGCCCTCGGCCTGGATGCTCTTGACCCGCATGCGCTGGCCGTTGGCCAGCACGACATAGGGCCCCGACTGGGCGGAGAGGATGGCGGCGGTGGCCAGCAAACCACAGAGTCCGGCGATGAGTTGCTGTCTATTCATGGCTGGTTCCTTGCTTGCCTCGGTGTGGGGCCCGTGCTCCGGGCTAGTTGCCGAACTCCGGCGGCGGCAGCTTGTTCAAATCGGCCAGAAACTGGCCCTGCGGGAAACGTTCCCGGTACATCCTGGCCATGGCGTCGCGCTCCTCGGCCCGGCCCAGGCGGGCATAGCCCCTGGCGGCCGCGACCAGCGACCGCTCGATCCAGGGCAGGTTGCCCTCGATTTCGGGGTCCGCCAAGTCGATGACGAGACGAAGCCGGTTGACTCCCTGGGTGACGAGCTTCTGGTCTTTGGTGGAGACCCACATGTCGCCCAGGCTATAGTCGGCGCGAATCCGCTGGACCATGTCGTTCGAGAAGGAGATGTCATTGAGGTCGGCCACCGCCCCGTCGAGGTCGGGGGGATCGAGGAAACGCCGGGCCTCGGCGGTGGCGAACTTGATGTCGAAGAAGAAGCCGGTCCTGGGGTTCTCCTTGAGCAGGGTGTCCAGATACTTGAGCGCCTGCCCGTGGCGCTTGGCGCGGAGCGCGGCGGTGCCCGCCCGGAACAGGGTGGTGCTGCGGATCAAACGCGCCTGCTCGTAGTCCGGGTGCCCGGTTTTCTCGCTGCGGGCGAGCAGTTCGGTACAGGCTTTGAGAGCGACCCCCTCGCGGCCGGCCTCGAGCATGGTCCGGGCGATGTACTGGAGATTGGCAAGGCTGACTTCCGCCGGTTCGCCCAGCATGCGGTCGAAGCTGGTGCCGGCCTCCTCATGCTTGCCCGTCTCGAACTGGGCCCGGGCCAAGTTGAAGAGGGCGCCCTTGCCGACCTCGGAGTCGGGGAAATCCTTGGCCAGCTTGGTCAGAGTCGCCTCCGCCTTGGCAAATTCCTCCAGCTCCAGATAGATCGTGCCGATCTTGCCGAGGGTCTGGGCGAGACTCTCCCCGGCGGCGCCGGGCATTTTCATGAAATCCTCGAAGACGCCGATGGCCTTGCGCTTCCAGGCCTGGAATTCCTCCTGCACCGGGGCGAGGGCGCTCTGGCTTGCCGTCACCGCCTCGGCGGCGGTCGTCAGCCGGACCTTGGCCTCGGCCAGCACGTCGCGGACAGCGGACTGCTCCTCGACGATGACGGCGATGTGGGCGTCGCGGGCCGCGCGGTGCGCGTCGAGAGCGGCGCGCCCCATGGTCTTGAGCGCCTCCGCCTGGGCAAGGCGTTCGGCGACGGGCATGGCCAGGGCCGCCGCCAGGCGCTCGACAAAGGGCTTGGCCTGGACGGTGGCGGCCCGGCGGGCGTCGAGCCATTTGGCCCGCACCACGCAGGCGCGGGCTTCGCGGACCAGCCGGACACTTTCCGCGGAGACACTGGCGAGAGTCGCGGCGGCGGCCGTGGCCTTTTCCCTGGCCCCGGCGAGTTCGGGGGTGAGTTCCTCGCGCCGTCCATAGGCGTTCCGCAGCTCTTCCTGGGTTTGCCGGATGGTGGCTTCGGCCTCTTCCTTTTCCTTGTTCAGGCGGTTCTTCTCGGCGGCATTCTGGGCGGCCTCCACATCGTCGCGGAGCACATCGGCGCGCGCCTCCAGCGCCTGGAGCTTGGTTTCGAGATCGGCGATCCGCTTTTCGTTCCGCTCCCAGTCGGCGTTTTTCGCCGCCGCCTGTTCCTGGATCGCCCGGTTGCGTTCGGCGAGCGCGGCGACCTCGGCAGGGAGAAGTTCGGCCAGGGCGGCCAGGCGGGGCACGCCGACGGCTCCGGGTTCGCTTCTGCCCTCGGCGCGGGGGAGCTGGCGGCGGAGTTCGTCGATGGCTTCGAGGAGTCCTTCCAGACGGGCCGTCAACGCCCGTTCCTGCCCGGCAATCTCGGCGGCGGCCTCCGCCAGGGCGGCAAGCTCGCCGGCCACATTGTCCCGCGCCTGTTTTTCCTTGATGGCCTTCAGGCGCTCCACCTCGATCTGGAGGTTGGCCCGCGCCTGGTCGCGCAGGGCGGGGGCGAGCTTTTCAGGGTCCTCTCCCAGGGCGAGAGCGTCCCGGCGGGCGGATTCCTGGAAATCGAGTTCGAAGCCGGTGCATTCGGCCTCGACCAGCGCGAATTCCCGGTCGACTTCCTCCCTCGCCTTGGCGAGACTCTCGAGCTGCCGTTCGCAGGCCAGAATCTGGTCCTTGCATTCCTGCACGGTTCTCTGGTTTTTCCGGAGGATTTCCTGCTGGACGGTCAGTTCCGGGCGCATTTTCTCGGCGGCGAAGTCGTAGGCGTAGCCGATGTTCATGGCGGCCGCGTCGCGCAGTTTGCGGGCGGCGGGGGAGTCGTGCCCGATGGCCTGGTCGCCGCCGGGAGTCAGCCAGGCGATGAGCGCCTGGAACTGGGGCACGGACTCCTCGGGCTGCTCGCCGAAAAGAATGCATTCGCCGCCGCGGAACTTGGCCTGGAGGCGCTGCTCGACGAACTTGCTTTCGAGCGTCTCGTCCTCGGCATAGCGCAGGAAGGTGGCGGCGGCCTCCTGGCGCTGGCCGGTCTCGTAGAGGCACCAGGCAAGGTTGTAGGTCGCGTTCGGGGCGAATTCGCTGGTGCCGAACCGGTCGACCACGCGGCGGAAGGCGGGGATGGCCGCCTCCATGGCCTTCCGGGCGCGGGCCTTGAGTTCCTCCTGGCCCTGGCCGGCCGGTGCCTTGCCGGCCTCGCGGGCCAGCTCGACCGCGCGGGAGTAGCGGTGGTCGGCGATCGCGTAGGCCACCATGGGGGCCCGACTGTGCATCGGGGCGATCTCGACGAATTGTTCCCAGACGACGGCGGCGCGGTCATCGAGCGCGGCCTTGCGCACGGGGTCCTTTTCCGCGCCCGCAGCCTGTTTGAGGGAGGCGCCGAGCTGGAGGACGCAGAGGGCGGTGGTTTCGTCCCTGGGCAGCATGTCCACCAGATAGGAGGCCAGGGCCTCGGCTTCGAGGAAGTAGCCCTCCTGGCCCATGGACACCACCAGGGGCGAGACAACCGAGGGCAGGCGGCCGCTGCGCCGCCCGGCCCGGGCCGCCTTGAGGAGGACGGGGATGGCCGCCTTGTAGTCCTTGCGCTGGAAGAAGCCCATGGCCTGTTCCAGTTGCAGCCTCATCTCGCCCTCGGCGTCGGCCCCGGTCAGCTCGATTTTCGTGCCGTAGGCGCTCTCGGCCAACTGGGCGCACCTGGCGTGCTGGGCGAGGGCGAGGGTCTGGAACCGGCTGTTGCTGAATTCGGAAGCCACTTTCTCGAAGCATTGGGCGGCGGCTTTGATCAGGGGTTCGGCCCGGTCCTGGCGTTTCCGGTGATGCATGAGGAGGGCCTGTCCCCAGAGCGCTTTGCCCTGGTAGAAGAGCGCCCCGCCGAGGAGTTCCTCGCGCCCGCCCTGGGCGCTGGAGATTTCCTCGAGGAAGGGGCCTGCGGTCTTGAGGATGTTGACGGCCTCGACGAAATCGCGGATTTTGGCGAGTTCCTCCTGGCGCTTCTGGTCGTTCAGTTCCTGGTTGGTCATCACATCGTTCAGCTTCGTGCCGCCGATGAGAACGCGGGCGCGGGCGGTCTCGACGTAGGCGAGAGCGCCGACGCCGTCGCGGACGAAGACCAACTGGTCGAGGGCCGCGAGGGTCTTGGCCAGGTTGTCCCGGCTCACGGCCTGCCGCTGCTCGAGTTTGGCTTCCTCGATGTCGAGGGTGGTGCGGAGCTGCATGAAAGCCACGCCGCGCTCGTCCGCCCCGCCTTTGATTTTGGCCAGCAGGCCGACGATGCGCTGGGCCTCCTTGAGGTTGCCGGTCTTCTCCAGCACCTGCTTGTAGACGGAGACATGGCGGCGGAAATCGGCCACGGCGGCCGTATTCCTGCCGTCCGGCAGGCGTTTGTCGACCTCGCCTTCGCGAAAGTAGACGGCGTAGGCGGCGGCGGCCTCCGGGAATTTGCCGGTCCGGAAAGAGGTTTCGCCGAGGATGAGCATCGCCTCGGGATAGTGGGGACTGTCCTTGGGAATGCCGGCGATGGCGGTTTCGGCATCCTTGGTCCTGCGGGCGGCGAAGCAGGTCCGGGCCCGGGCCAGAAGCAGGCGGTCGCGCTCCTTCGGATAGAGCGCGACCATCTTGTCGAGGTGGAGGAGGGAGTAGTCGAACAGCTCGCGGCTGTTCAGTTCGTCCAGCAGGAGCAGGTCGTACTCCAGGGGTTCCCGAGCGCCGAGCGCTCCAGCCACGAGGATGACCAGGCCCGCAAGGAGACGTTTGGCGACGGGGGGGAGGGATGGGAGACGGGTCATGCCATGGTCCTCTAAGTGGGCTTGAGGAGAGCCGCCGTTCGGTTCCTGGCTGCGGTCGGATTCCGGGGGACTGGCAAGGCGAGGTGGCCGACCAGGGGAAAATGGTCGGGGCGAGAGGATTTGAACCTCCGACTTCTGCGTCCCGAACGCAGCGCTCTAACCAGACTGAGCCACGCCCCGATTTTCACAATTCCAAAGATACCGGAAAGAGACCGCCAATCAAACTGGACGGCTTTTCTGTAGGCGGGGTTACTATATCCGGCTCCGGTCGCAGGGCAAGCCCCCTCCTGCTCAATCTGCGGAAAAAGACCGCCAGGCTCCCGCGCCGTCGGGACGGGCGGGAGCCTGCGGCACCGCATCAGCCGCCGAGCTTGTCGATCAGCTTGATCAGCGGCATGAAGAGGGCGATGACGAGCCCGCCGACGACCACGGCGAGGAAGATGATCATGATCGGCTCGATCATGCTGGTGAGGGCTTCCACCGCGCGGTCCACCTCCTCCTCGTACACGTCGGCGATGCGGTTGAGCATTTCGGGGAGGGCGCCGGTTTCCTCGCCCACCTCGATCATGGAGACGACCATGCCGGGGAAGACGCCGGAGGCGTCGAGGGGCTTGGTCATGCCCTCGCCCTCCTTGACGGCGTCGTGCACATCCTGGATGGCGCGGGAGATGATGGCGTTGCCGGCGGTGTCGCGGACGATCTGCAGGGCCTGGAGGACGGCCACGCCGGACTGCATGAGGGTGCCGAGGGTCCGGCAGAAGCGGGCGACGGAGGCGCGTATGGCCAGGGCGTTGAGGGGTGGCACGGTGATGGCCAGCCAGTCGAGCGCATAGGCGCCCGGCCCGGTCGTTTTGGCGACTTTGAAGGCGACCACGATGCCGACGATGGACCCGACCATGATCCCCACGTGGTTCACCATGAAGTTACTGGCGTTGATGACGAACAGGGTGAGGCCAGGGAGGGGTTCGCCGGGGAGCATCTCGTCGAACATCTTGGCGAACTTGGGGACGATGAAGATCATCAGACCGGCGGTGATGCAGCCGGCGATGACCAGCACCATGAGGGGATAGACCATGGCCGATTTGACCTTGCCCGCGATGCGGGCGGCCTTTTCCATGAATTCGGCCAGGCGGTTGAGCACGGTTTCGAGGGCGCCGGACGCCTCGCCGGCGCGGACCATGTTGACGTAGAGGTGGTTGAAGGACTTGGGGTGGACGGACAGCGCTTCGGAGAAGGTGCTGCCGCCCTCGACCGCGTCGGCGACCATGCCCAGCACCTTGGCGAGCGGGGGGTTGGACTTGGCCTGGCGCTCGAGGGTGCGCAGGGCGCGCACGAGGGGCAGGCCGGCGTCCAGCAGGGTGGCCAACTGGCGGGTCATGGTGGTGAGGTCTTTGCGCCGGATTTTCGGGGCGCCCAGCATGGCGCCGAAACCGGGGCCGGGAGCGCCGGGCTTGCCGGGCTTGCCGCCGGGTTTGCCGCCGGGCTTGCCGGTGCCGGTCCGCGCCCCCTTGACGGGGGTCACGTTGATGGGATAGAGTCCTTTCTGCCGGAGCAGATTGCCGGCCTCCTGCTCGGACTCGGCATCAATGCGGTCCTTGACCTCCTTCCCGCTTGCGTCCATCGCCGTGAATTGGAATTTCGCCATGCTCTCGGCCTCCTGTCTGGCGCCCGGCTTTCCGGGCGGTTATTTGCGGTCGCGTTCCATCTTCATTTTCTGGACCATGCCCTCGGCGTCCTTGCACTTGGTGATGAGGTCGCCGTAGCCGATCTTCCCCTCCTTGTAGAGGGAGAGAAGGTGGGTGTCCAGGGTGTTCATGCCATATTTGGCGCCGGTCTGGATGTCGGACGTGATGCGGTAGGTCTTGCCGTCGCGGATCAGGGCCTGGATCGAGGGGGTGGTGATCATGATCTCGAAGGCGGCGACGCGGCCGGGCTTGTCGGCCCGCTTGAGGAGGACCTGGGAGATGACGCAGATGAGGGAGGCGGCGAGCTGGGTGCGCACCTGTTCCTGCTGGTCGGTGGGGAAGGCGTCCACCACGCGGTCGACGGTTTCGGCGGCGCCGGTGGTGTGGAGGGTGCCGAAGACGAGGTGGCCGGTTTCCGCCGCCGTGATGGCGGCGCCGATGGTTTCGAGGTCGCGCATTTCCCCCACGAGGATGCAGTCGGGGTCCTGGCGCAGGGCGCGGCGGAGGGCGTCGCCGAAGGAGGGGACGTCCACCCCCACCTCGCGCTGGGTGATGACGCTGTGGCGGTGGGTGTGGTAGAACTCGATGGGGTCCTCGATGGTGATGATGTGGTCGCTCTTCTCCTGGTTGATGACGGCGATCATCGAGGCGAGGGTGGTGGACTTGCCGGAGCCGGTGGGGCCGGTGACGAGGACCAGGCCGCGGGGCCGGAAGAGGATGTCCTTGATGGCGGCGGGGAGGCCGATCTGCTCGAGGGTGAGCAGGCTGTTCGAGATGGTCCGCAGCACCATGCCGATGCTGCCCTTCTGGCGGAAGGCGCTGACGCGGAAGCGGGCCTTGTCGCTGAAGGCGAAGCCGAAGTCCACCGTGCCGTCGGTCTGGAGCCGCTGCTGGTTGGACTCGGAGGTGATGGCCTTCATGAGGTACTCGGTGTCCTCCGGCTGGAGGCACTCGGTGTCCAGAGGGGTCATCTCGCCGTGGATGCGGAGCACGGGGGGGGAGTCGACCGGCAGATGCAGGTCGCTGGCACCCTCGTCGAGGACCAACTGCAGGAGATCGGACATTTCGAAACGCGGCATTCGGCGGGTTCCTTTCGGCGGTTTCCGGGTCGCCCTAGTCCATGGTGTAGGTGAGCACTTCCTCGACGGTGGTGATGCCCTGCCGGATCAGCCGGACGCCGGACTGGCGCAGGGTTTCCATCCCCTCGTCCATGGCCTGCTGGCGGATGGTCATGGTCGGTTTCCGGTCGTTGATCATGCGCTGGATGGCAGGAGTCGCGCGCAGCAGCTCGAAGATGCCGATTCGGCCCTTGTAGCCGGAGTTGTTGCAGATTTCGCAGCCGAGGCCGCGGCAGAAGGTGGCGCCGGCCACCTGCTCCCGGGTCAGGCGGACGGCGTCCAGCTCGGCGTCGCTGGGCTCGTACTGCTCCTTGCAGTTGTTGCAGACGCGCCGGATGAGCCGCTGGGCGAGCACGGCGACGAGGGTGGAGCTGATGAGGAAGGGCTCGATGCCCATGTCGATGAGGCGGGTGACGGCGCCGGCCGCGTCGTTGGTGTGGAGGGTGCTGAGCACGAGGTGGCCGGTGAGGGAGGCCTGGATGGCCATGCCGGCCGTCTCCACGTCGCGGATTTCGCCCACCATGATGCGGTCGGGGTCCTGGCGGAGGAAGGCGCGGAGGGCGTTGGCGAAGGTCATGTTGACGGCTTCGCGGACCTGGACCTGCATGATGCCCTCGAGGTCGTACTCGACGGGGTCCTCGGCGGTGAGCAGCTTGTCGTCGATGGAGTTGATTTCGCGGAGGCCGGAGTAGAGAGTGGTGGTCTTGCCGCAGCCGGTGGGCCCGGTGACCAGGAAGATGCCGTTGGGGCGGTGGATGGTCTGGCGCACGTGGTGGACCATTTCCTTGGGCATGCCCAGGGAGTCCAGGTCCAGGTTGACGACGCTGCGGTCGAGGACGCGGAGCACCACCGACTCGCCGTACTGGGTGGGGAGGGAGGAGACGCGCAGGTCGACCGGCCGCTTGCTGATGCGCAGCTCGATGCGGCCGTCCTGGGGCAGGCGGCGCTCGGCGATGTTCAGGCCGCTCATCACCTTGATGCGGCTGATGACCGGGACGGCGAGGCTCACCGGCGGCGGGGTCATCTCGTAGAGCGCGCCGTCGATGCGGTAGCGGATGCGGAACTCGTCGGCGAAAGGCTCGAAATGGATGTCGCTCGCCTGGTCCTTGATGGCCTGGGTGAGGATGATCTGGACGAAGCGGATGATGGGGCGCTGCTGGGCCAGCTCGGCCAGGTTGTCGGCGTTGTCCAGGTCCAGGGTGTCGAGGTCGCCCCGCGCCTCCTGGAGTTCGTTGAGGATGTCGGCCATGTTGCCGCTGCCCTCGGGATAGAAGAAATCGAGAGCGTCGGCCACCTGGGCGGGACGGGCGACGAAGATGCGGCATTCCTTGCCGACCACATAGTTCAGATCGCTGACCATGCGGTAGTTCATGGGGTCCGCGGCGGCGACCCAGAGGACGTCGAACTCCTCGTTGAAGGGGATGACCTGATAGGTGCGGGCCGTGTCGGCGGTGACGCTCTGGATGACCGTCTCGGGAATTTCCCCCTGGCGGATGTCCACCAGCTCGGTGCCGAGGTTCTCGGCGATGAGCCGGAGCAAGTCCTCCTCCTTGATGATCTCGTAGTTGTAGAGCACCGTGGTGAAGTCGCGGCCGGTGCGCTGATGCTCCTCGTAGACCTCTTCGAGCTGCTCGGCGGTGGCATGGCCCGCGTCTTCCAGCATTTGCCAGATCGTGCTCACATCGGCGTCGAGATCGAGATTCGGCATGGTGTGCTATCCTGTCGCGGGGCGGCGGGGCCGCCCGTTCCTTCCTTGGGGGTCACTCGATGCCCTGGGCCGCATCGACCACTTCCTGCTCGTCGCCCACGGTCAGGCGGATCACCTCCTCGAGGGTGGTGAGGCCGGCCATGGCCTTGCGCAGCCCGTCCTCGCGCAGAGTGCGCATGCCGAGCTGGCGGGCGCGGACGCGGATGACGCCGGCGTCCGCCTTCTCGTAGATGAGGGCCTGGATGGAGTTGTCCAGAATGAAGATTTCGTAGATGCCCATGCGGCCCTTGTAGCCCTTGCTGCATTCCGAGCAGCCGGCGCCCTTCTGCAGTTTCGCGTCGGCGAAGTCCTCGCGGGTCATGCCGAGGAATTCCACCTCGTCGTCGCTCGGCACGGAGGGGGCGAGGCATTTCTTGCAGTTGCGGCGCAGCAGGCGCTGGGCCATGATGGCGCGCACGGCGGAGGCCACGAGGAAGGGCTTGATGCCCATGTCCATGAGACGGGTGATGGCGCTGGGGGCGTCGTTGGTGTGCAGGGTCGAGAAGACCAGGTGGCCGGTGAGGGCGGCGTTGATCGCGATCTCGCCGGTCTCCACGTCGCGGATTTCCCCCACCATGATGATGTTCGGCGCCTGGCGGAGCATCGAGCGCAGGGCGTTGGCGAAGGTGAACTTGATCTCGGGGTTGATCTGGACCTGGTTGATGCCCGAGAGTTCGTACTCGACGGGGTCCTCGGCGGTGATGATTTTGCGGGTGGGCTGGTTGAGGGTGTGGAGGAAGGAGTAGAGGGAGGTGGTCTTGCCGGAGCCGGTGGGGCCGGTGACGAGGAAGATGCCGTCCGGCAGGTTGATGATCCGCAGGATCGTTTCCTGGTCGTCCTGGAAGAAGCCCAGCTCGGAGATGCCGAGCATGACGCTCGACTTGTCGAGGATACGCATGACGATGGATTCGCCGTGCGTGGTGGGGATGTCGGAGACGCGCAAGTCCAGGTCGCGCCCCAGGGCGGGGATGCGGATACGGCCGTCCTGCGGGATGCGGTGCTCGGAGAGGTCCATGTCGGCCATCAGTTTCAGGCGGCTGATGACGTTGTTCTGCAGGTACTTCGGCGGGCAGTCCTGGATTTCGTGGAGGACGCCGTCGATGCGGTAGCGCACGCGGAAGCGCTTTTCGAGGGGTTCGAGATGGATGTCCGAGGCGCGGGTGCGGAAGGCTTCGAGGATGAGCAGGGAGACCAGGCGGATGATGGGGGCGTCGCTGTCCTCCTCGCCGCCGGTGTCGGTGGTCACGTCGGTGGTGGCCACCTCGCTGATGTCGAGGGTGCCCTCGGTCATGTCCTCGAGGAAGGACTCGACGGATTCCTCGATGTCCCCGTAGTAGTAGCTGAGCGCGTGCTGGATCTGCTTGCGCGAGGCGACCACGCCCTCGATGTCGCATTTGAGGATGTAGCGCACGGCGTCGAGGGCGTCGAGGTCGGTCGGATCGGCCATGGCCACCGTGAGGGTGCCCTCGCGCTTGCCCACCGGGATCACCTCGTAGCGGCGGGCGATGTCCCGCGGCACCGCCGCGATCACCTCGGGCGGAATCTTGCAGTCGGTGAAGTCGAAGATGTCCATCCCGTACTCGGCGCCGAGAATGAGCAGGACGTCCTCCTCGTTGACGAACTTCATCTGTTCGAGGGTGTCGAGCAGGGGGCTCCGGTCCACCGAAGCCATGTCCTTGGCCTGCATCAGTTGCTCCTTGCTGAGCATGCCGCGGGCGAGCAGCAGCTCGACAATGAGATCGTCCATGCCAGTTCCAGCCACTATGCACCTCAGTGGTTACCGGGGGAAGCCGCCGTCCGCAACCGGGCGGGCAGACGGATTCGCGCCGCGATCCTGATCGGTCCTTGAGGAAAAGTAGGTTGCCAATTCAACTTGTCAATGGTCCCGCCCCCGTCCGGCGCCCCTCAATCGCCGCCCGCCCGCTCAGCGCCCGGCGCATCCATATGGTTCCCAATCCATTGAACGGGGGACAGCCGGAGCGGGGAACCGGGAAAGAAGCCGCCATGATCGGGAAGTATCGCCCGTTTTCCCCTTCCCGCAACCCCTGCGGCGGGCAACATTTCCGGACGGGCAGGCGGGGGCGGCGGGTTCCGGGAACCCCGGCGGCACACGCCGGTCGATGGTTGCAGGGTCCATCCATCCCTTCCGCAACCAAGCGAGAGCCACCATGAAACAGCTCATTCTCCTCCTGCTGGCCGGCCTCTTTTCCGTTCCGGCCGCCATCCGTGCGGACGATGGCCAGTTGGCCTTCGCCGAGGAACTGTACCGGACCGGGGACGAGGTCTTCGCCCTCCTCGAGTACCGGCGGTTTGTCTTCCACCAGCCGGAGCATGCCCGTGCCCCCGCCGCCCTGCTCCGCCTCGCCCGGCTCCAGATCACCGTCGCCGGCCAACCCGCCGCCGCCCGGGAAACCGCCCAGACCCTCGTCGCGAAATATCCCCGGGCCCCGGAGGCGGCCGAGGCCAGGGAGTTCGCCGACTTCGTCGAGGTCAACTCCGATTTCGACGGCCAGCCCCTGCAACTCTGGCTGAAGGCCGAGAATCTGGCGGGCCGGGAACGGTTCGAGCCCGCCATCGCCCTCCTGCGCAAGCTGGTGGAGAGTTTTCCCGAGGCGCGGCTGGCCGACGACGCCCTCTTCCGCATCGCCTCCATCCAGCACGAATCCCTGGGCCAGACGGCGGCGGCCCGGGAAACCTTCGCCCTGCTCGCCAGGAGCTATCCGAAGAGCGACCTGCTGGTCCAGGCAGAATTCCAGGCGGCCCGGGCTCTGGCCGCCACCGAGGGGCAGGAAGCCGCGGCCGCCCAGGCCCTCCGGCGCTTCGCCGCCCGTCATCCCAACCATGCTCTGGCCAAGGAAGCCGCCAACCAGGCGACCACCCTCGAACGGCGGAGCTTCGTGGTCGAGCGTCAGTTCGAAGCCGCCTTCGTGCGCGAATACACCGTCCGCCGGGAGGCGAAGGGCGAGGCGGCCTACCACTGCGACATCCAGGTGGCGGCGGGGCTCTCGCAGCGGGAAGTGCAGGCCACCCTCGAGGACGCCCTGGTCAAGGAGGGCGCGAAGCGCGCCAATGCCAAGGACCCGGTCACCGTCCAGGCCTATTTCAACTACCCCGTCACCAAGGCGGGCAAAGCCGCCTGGACCCCCGGCAACCAGCCCCAGTACGAAATCGAGCGGCGGCAGACCAAGCATCTGCTGCTCGATCTTGGTCTCGATATCCTCAGCCAGCCCTAGCCGATTTCTCGCGCCGCCGGACTGTCGCCCCCCCCCGACAGGTGCTATGGTGGGAGGGATTCGGCACGTTGTCGCGAGCATCGGCGAGCACCATGAACGATTTTCAACTTGGTCCCAGCTATCTGACCCGCCAGGAAATCCGTCGCCGTCCGGGGCAGTTTCTCCTCTCCGTCCTGGCCGTCGCCGCCGGCGTGGCCGCCGTGCTCGGTGTGCTGGGCTCGCAGCGCGCCGGGCGACGGCAGGCGGAAGCTCTCCTGCGGGACCAGGAGCGGGAGCTGGACGAACGCTATGCCGCCTATCAGGAGGAACTGGCCGCGGCCATGACCAAGGCGGGATTCCAGACCGTCATCCTTCCCCGCGAGCAAAATCTGGCGGACTGGCACAACGAGGATTTCGCGGTCAGAAGCCTGCCGTCCGACGCGGTCGCCCGCCTGCGCGCCCGACCGCTCGACACCCTCGAACATCTCCTGCCCCGCCTGACCGGGCGGCTGTTCTGGCCGGAACGGCGCTGGACCGTCATCGTCGACGGCTCCGCCGCCGAGGTGCTGCATCCCAGTCCCCTCGGCGAACGCTGGCTGGAGCGCACCGTGCCTCCCGGTCAGGTGGACGTCGGCAACGAAATCGCCCGGGCCTTCGGCCTCGTCCCCGGCCAGGACCTGGCGGTGGCCGGGCGCGTGTTCCGCATCCGCCGCCGCCGCGAATCCGCCGGAGCCAAGGACGACATCGCCCTCCACCTCGCGCTCGAAGACGCCCGGGCGATTCTCGGCCGTCCCGGCGAGGTGAATGAAATCCTCGCCCTCCAGCGCCCGGCGGCCTGGGGCGACGCGGGCAAAATCCGCGCCGAACTGGCCGAACGCCTGCCCGAGGCGCAGGCCGTCGAGATCGGCAACCGGGTCGTCGCCAATCTCCGGGCCCGCCGCATGGCCGAACAGGAAGCGGCCAATCTGCTCGTCCAGGCGCGGGAGCGGCAGGAGAATCTGCTCCGCTCGCAGGCGCGCCTGGGGCTGGCGCTGGCGGCGGGCGCCGTCGCCCTCAGCGCCCTCTGGCTGGCGGTGCTGACCGTCCTCAACCTGGCCCGCCGCCGCGCCGAGATCGGCCTGCTCGCCGCGCTCGGCCTGCCCGGCCGCCGCATCCGGGCGGTGTTTCTGGGGCGGGTGCATCTGGCGGCCGTCCTGGGCCTGGCGGCGGGTTCCCTGTTCTGGCTTCCCGGCCTGACGGCATCCTCGCTGCTGGCCGCCGTCGCCGCCGCCCTCCCCGCCCCGCTGGTCGCCGCCGCCATCGTCCACCGCCACATCCGCCGCGATCCGGCGGACGCGCTCCGCAACGATCCTTGAGGTCCGCCATGCTCTGCCGCCTATTCCGCCGGGAAATCCGCCACCGCTGGGCTACGTTCGCCCTGGGAATCCTCGCCCTGGCCGTGGCCGCCGGCACGCTGGTCGCCGCCCGCGTCCTTCTCGCCAGCCACGACGAGCGGACCGCGGAAGCGCTCGAACGCGCCGCCGCCCGGCAGGACGAGACTCTCGCCCTGATGGCCGACGAAATGCGCAAGGCCATGCTCCAGCTCTCCTTCAACTGCGTGATCCTCCCCGCCGGGCAGGACTTGGCCGAATGGTACCGCCAGGACTACGGCACCCAGACCATGCCCGAGGACTACGCCACCCGGCTGAGCACCTCGAAGATCGTCTCCATCCGCCACATCCTGCCCTATCTCCAGCGCCGGGTTCTGTGGCCGGAAACCGGCCGCTCCATCCTCCTGGTCGGTTCGCGCGGGGAAATCCCCGACCTCCACCGCAATCCGAAGAAGCCCATGGTCCAGCCCGTGGCCGAAGGCACCATCGTCCTCGGCCACGAACTGCACCAGTCCCTCGGCCTGAAGACCGGCGACAAGACCATCCTCCTGGGCCGCGAGTTCACCGTCGGCGCCTGCCATGGACAGCGCGGCAGCAAGGACGACATCACCGCCTGGATTCCCCTGCCCGACGCCCAGAACCTGCTCGGCGAACCCGGCAAGATCAACGCCATCCTCGCCCTCGAATGCCTGTGCATCGGCCCCGAGGCCATCGGCGTTGTCCGCCGCGACATCACCGGCATTCTGCCCGACACCCAGGTCGTCGAGATCGGGAACCGCATCATCGCCCGGGCCGAGGCCCGCTACAAGCTGGCGGCGGCCGCCCGCGAGACCGTGGCCCGCGAACAGGCGGCGCGGGAGGACCTGCGCCGGCAGCGCGAGGAGCGCGCCAACCTGTTTTCCCTGGTCGCGATTGCCGTCAGCGCCGTCTGGCTCGTGATCCTCACCGCCGTGAACACCGGGCAGCGGCGGGAGGAAAGCGCCCTGCTCCGCACGCTGGGGCTGTCCACCCCGCGCCTGCTGGTTCTGCTGCTGGCCCGCGCCGCGCTGGCCGCCGTGCTGGGCGGAGCGGCGGGTCTTCTGGCCGGCGGCGCGGCGGGGCGGCTGCTCGCCCGGCTGCTCGACGGACAGGCCCCCGCGCTGGCCGCCCTCCCCTTGCGCACCGTCGGCCTGGCCTTCGGCTCGGCCCTGGTCCTGGCCCTGCTCGCCGCCTGGCTTCCCGCCTTCGCCGCCGTCCTGCGCGATCCCGCCGAGGAACTGCGCGAGCGCTAGGCGTGGTTGCGCAGTTGCAGCTCCACCGGGTGGGGATGGAGATAGACCTGCCCGGCCAGATACTCCTCCCCGTACTTGCGCACATAGTGGTTCAGCAGGGTCATGGGAATCGCCAGCGTGGCGGTGCCGCCGTGGTACGCCTCGATCCATTCGAGCAGCTCCGCCTTCTCGTCGGCGCTCAACTGCTTTTTGAAGTAACCCATGACATGCTGGAGCACATTGGTGTGCTTGGGCCGGGTGGCAATCAGTTTCAGGGCCTTGAGAAAGCCCGCCTCGTACTCGGCGAACAGCTCGTCGAGGGGGCGTTCGCTCCCTCTCGCCACCAGCCGGCCCAGCGCGCGGTAGCTTTCCACGCTGTGGGACATCAGCAGCAGCTTGTGCGCGGTGTGGAAGGCCACCAGGCCGCCGAGCGTGCGGCGGTTCTCCTGCAAATCCCGCCAGCGGCGCATGACGAAGATGCGCTCGACGAAATTCTCCCGCAGCTCGGGGTCGTGCAGCCGCCCCTCCTCCTCCACCGGCAGCAGCGGAAAATGGTCCATGAAGGCCCGCGCGAACAGCCCGACGCCCGTGTGGCTCGGCATCCCCGAGGGGTGGTAGACCTTCACCCGCTCCATGCCGCTGCTCGGGGATTTGCTCTTGAAGATGAAGCCGCACAACCCCTCGCCCGCCAGCTCGCGCACCCGGCGGCGGCACCATTCGAGCATCCGCTCGGTATGGTCCACCCCGTCGTTCACCGTCACCAGCCGGGGCGACTCGGGCAGCCCCTCGAGCCGCATGGCCGGGCGCGGCACCCCGAATCCCGCCTCCACCTCCGGGCACACCGGCACGAACTCCACATACATGCCCAGCGTGTCGCGCAGATAGCGGTCGAGCTTGTGCTGGCCGTCGTAGCGGACTGGCTCGCCGAGCAGGCAGGTGCTGATCCCCAACCGAATCTTGTCGGACATGGCCGTTCCCCGGACGAAAGGTTGTATCCGGCCCACCATAAAGGAGCATCGCGGGCACATCAAGCGGATTCCCCCGGACTTCCCCGAACTGGTTCCGGGCCGGCTTGCCCCGCCGCCGCCCGCAAAGCAAAACCCTCGCAAGATTGTGCGACTGACAGGCATTCGGGACGGGCGCGGGGTTGCCTTGCCGGGGGCGCAGTCTACGTTTGGGCATGCCGCAGCGTGCCCGTCCGCACCCGAGCCATGACGGCCGGTCCCCGAGACGTAAGGCACAACGGAAACGGAGGCTCCGAAAATGGCTTTGAAAGTTGGTGTGGTGGGTTTGCGGAGCATTGGCAATAACCATGCCAATTGCCACATGGCTGATGAACTTTCCGACCTGGTCGCGGTCTGCGACATCGTCCCGGCCCGCGCGGACGAGACCGCCAAGAAGCATGGCGTGAAGGCCTACTACAGCCTTCAGGACATGCTGGCCAACGAGGATCTGGACGTGGTCGACGTCTGCACCGGCGGCCCCGAGAACGGCGGCTGGCACTACGAGCCCGCCATGGAAGCCATCGCGGCCGGCAAGAACGTGCTGGTCGAGAAGCCGATCAGCAACGACATCGAGGAAGCCCGCGAGATGGTGGCCTTCGCCCAGGAGCAGAACGTCTATCTGGGCTGCAACCTGAACCACTACTTCACCGAGCCGGCCGAGAAGGCCCGCGCCGCGATGGACGCCGGCGAGATCGGCGAGCAGATTTTCTGCCTGCACCGCATGGGCTTCCCCGGCGGCTTGCGCACCTACTCCCCCTCGGCACCGCCGAACGCCAAGGGCTTCCCCTACTTCCACGTGAAGGCCTTCCTGGCCCATCCCTTCAGCATCATGCGCTACTTCTGCGGCGACATCACCCACATCCAGGCCTTCATGAGCCAGCCCAGCTTCCGCAAGGCCGCGGGCGATCCGATGGTGTCGATCAACAGCATCCACGTCCAGTTCCAGAACGGCGCGGTGGGCTACCTGTTCAGCACGCGCGGCGACGCGACCATGGGGCTGGGCGGCTGGTGGAGCGTCGAGGTCGGCGGCACCAAGGGCACCTTCTGCATCGAGAACTGCGTCGAGAAGTACACCTTCTACCCCTGCCCCGGCACCGAAGGCGCGGCCAAGCCCGAGAATCTCGGCGTCGGCTCGGCCCCCCTGCCCGTCAGCCACAACACCGGCGTCACTGACTTCGGCGCCACCTTCCCCCGCCGCATCCATGCCTACATGGAAGACGTCACCAACAAGGTGCCCAAGCACCAGCTCCGCGCCAGCGGCCGCGACGCCCTGGCCACCCTCGAATACACCTTCGCCGCCATCGAGTCCTTCGAGCAGGGCGGCGTCCTCGTCCGGCCCAATCCGCTGCCCAGCCTCAAGCACATCCCCCGCGAGCGCGAGTGCTAGAGCCCCTTCCAGCCAACCCGGGAGACCACTCCATGAAACTCGGCGTGAATTCCGTGCTCTTCGGCGGCGTCGATGCCGAAGCCGCCTTCAAGTGGGTCAAGACCTGCGGCTACGACGCGATCGAGATCAACGCCATCGGCGGCATGAATCCCCACCTGCCCATCGAGCGCTGGCGCGAGGTGGCCCCGGCGCTCAAGGAACTGAGCGCCCGCTACGCGCTGCCCATCCAGGCGATGGAGCAGCCGAACCAGGACGCGGCCATCATGGAAGCCGCCTTCCAGGCCGCCGTCGAGATCGGCATCCCCGTCGTCAACTGCGGCCCCGGCGGGGTCAGCGACGACGAGGCCAGCTTCCAGGAACGCATCGACTCCCTGGGCAAGCTGGCCGACCTGGCCGAGAAGTACGGCGTGACCCTCTGCGTCAAGGCCCACGTCAAAGCCGCCATCTACAACACCCCCACCACCCTGCGCGCCCTCGCGGCCATCTCCTCCCCCGCCTTCGGGCTGGACATGGACCCGAGCCACATCTTCCGGGCCAACGAGAATCCGGTCGAGGCCATCGCCGCCGTGGTCAAGCGCATCAAGCACGTCCACATCCGCGACTGCGTCGAGCGCGCGGGCAGCCCCGGCGCGCCCCCGATGCAGGCCAACGGCCGCGGCAACATCGACCTGCTCGGCTACATCCGCGTGCTGCACGAGAACGGCTACACCGGGCCGGTGGACCTCGAGGTCATCGGGGCCAAGGACTACGAGCTGGCCGCCAGCGTCGCCATCGCCGCCGAGGCCAGGGGCCACATGCAGGCCTGCCTGCAAGCCTGCGGCGCCCGCTAACGGAGAAACAAGCCATGAGTGTCCAGGTCGGTATTCTGGGCTTTGCCCACGGTCATGTGAATTCGTACTGCACCCGCTGGCGGGAGACCCCCGCTTTCGGCATCCAGGTGGCGGCGGGCTGGGACCATGACGAGGCCCGTCTGGCCCAGGCCGTCAAGAGCCACGGCCTCGCGGCCTGCGGCTCGGTCGCCGAGCTGCTCGCCCGCCCGGACCTCGAAGCGGTGGTGATCGGCGCCGAAACCAGCCTCCACGCCGAGCTGGTCGAGCAGGCCGCCGCCGCCGGCAAGACCATCGTCCTGCAGAAGCCCATGGCCCTCACCATGGCCGAGGCCGACCGCATCGTCGCCGCCGTGAAACAGGCGGGCGTCCGCTTCACCATGTGCTGGCAGATGCGCGTCGATCCCCAGAACGTGAAGATGAAGGAACTGGTGGAGGGCGGCGAGTTCGGCCGGATTTTCATGGTGCGCCGCCGCCATGGCCTCGGCATGTGCCTGAACCCCGATTTCGCGAATTCCTGGCACGTCACCCCGCAATACAACCGCGACATCTGGGCCGACGACTCCTCCCATCCCATCGATCTGGTCCACTGGATGTTCGGCGTCCCCGAAACCGTCACCGCCGAGGTCGAATCCCTCTACAACCCGCGCATGCCCAGGGACAACGGCGTCGCCATCTTGCGCTACAAAAACGGCCCGCTGGTCCATGTGGACTGCTCCTTCACCAACCCCGCCGGCGAGAACACCACCGAGATCGTCGCCGAAAAGGGCAGCATCATCCAGAACTACGGCGACGGCCCGAGCTGCAACGTCAAGCGCCCGGCCGGGGCGATCCCCCTCAAGTGGTTCCTGAAGGACAAGGGCGAGTGGACCGTGAGCGAGCTGGAGGCCCCTCCCAGCCACGGCAACCGCATCGCCCATCTCGCGGAACCCCTGGCCCTGTTCCTCCGCGGCGAGCGCGGCCCCATCGCCGGCGCCGAGGAGGGGCGGACCAGCCTCCGCATGGTCCTCGCCTGCTACGTCTCCAGCAACGAAGGGCGTCGCGTCGCCCTCGACGACCCCGCCATCGACCGCGTCTAGCCTCCCCAAACATCCCCCCTGATACGAGGAATCCGCCATGGGCAAGAAACCGAATCTCCTGCTGATCGGCATCGACTCCCTGCTCTCCAAGCACATGAGCTGCTACGGCTACTATCGGCTCACCACGCCGCACATCGACGAGTTCGCCTACGAGGGCACCATCTTCGAGAACACCTTCAGCCCCCACGTCCCCACCACCCCCGGCTACGGCTCCATGCTCACCGGCAAGGACTGCTTCGGCACCAACTGCGTCGCCCTCCGCCACAAGGGCCAGTTCGCCGACGAGGCCGTCAGCCTCGCCACCGTGCTCGGCGACAACGGCTACAACACCACCTGCGTCGGCTTCACCGGCAACGCCGCCGCCCGCGGCTTCCAGAACTACATGAACTTCAGCGGCTGGGGCCCCGGCGAGGACGGCCGCGCCCACAAGGCCGAAAGCATGAACGCCACCTGCCTGCCCGAACTCGAACGCCTGGCCAAGGAGGACAAGCCCTTCTTCCTCTTCCTCCGCCACATGGACCCCCACACCCCCTACCTCCCGCCCAAGCCCTTCGACCGCATGTTCTACCAGGACAACGAGTTCGACCCCGAGGACGGCTCCATGCAGCCGGTCTACGACTTCGCCCCCTTCGCCGACTACTTCCGGAGCTGGCTGCCCCGCGCCCAGGACGGTGCCGAAATCACCGACAAGGACTACGTCATCGCCCAGTACGACGGTGCCGTCGCCTACATGGACACCTGCATCGCCCAGATTTTCACGAAGCTCGAACAGCTCGGCATCCTCGACGACACCGTCGTCGTCATCAACTCCGACCATGGCGAGACCCTCTACGACCACGAGTGCTGGTTCGACCACCACGGCATCTACGACGTCACCCTCGACGTGCCCCTCATCATCCGCTACCCCGAGAAGGTGCCCGCCGGGCTGCGCATCGCCGGCTACAACCAGCACAAGGACCTCATGCCCACCCTGGTCGAGCTGATGGACCTCAAGACCAACGTCCAGTTCGACGGCCAGTCCCTCATGCAGCTCGTCCGCGGCGAGAAGGAGCACCTCGACACCGAGTTCTACATCACCGAGTGCACCTGGATGCGCAAGCACGGCTGGCGCACCCCCCAGTGGAAGCTCATCGTCGCCCTCGAACCCGACTTCCACTTCAAGCCCGGAGTCGAGCTGTACGACCTGCTCCACGACCCCGAGGAGCTGAACAACGTGGCCGACCAGGAGCCCGGCGTCGTCGCCATGCTCCGCGCCCGCATGGAGGCCTTCATCGCCAAGCGCGAGAAGGAAACCGGCCGCGCCAACCCCATGTACACCCAGGAATGCTGGCACGGCCACGCCGAGGTCGGCCCCGCCTTCACCAGCAGCGAACAGGCCTACAAGACCATGCACATCGGCGACGCCAAGCAGGCCGCCAAGTTGCAGGACAAAAAGAAGTAGAACGCTCTGCGGACCTTGCCGGGGCTGCGGCCCGCCTTGCCGCAGCCCCGGAGCAATGCCCCTCCAGGAGAAGCATCATGTCTGTGCGCGTTGCCGTGATCGGCTGCGGCCCCATCGGGAACCGTCATGCCGACATCTACCAGGCCTTCCCCCTCGCCGAGCTGGTCGGGGTCTGCGACCTCCGGCCCGAGCGGGCGGACGCCGCCGCCGCCCGCCTCGGCGTCCCCGCCTTCCACGACGCCCCCGCCATGCTCGCCGCCCTCAAGCCCGATATGTGCAGCGTCGCCACCGGCGGCTACGAATACGGCAGCGACCACTACCTGCCCACCATCCAGGCCCTCGAGGCCGGCTGCGACGTGCTCTGCGAGAAGCCCATCTGCAACACCATCCCCGAGGCCGAGAAGATGGTCGAGTGCGCCAGGCGCCTCAAGCGGCGCTTCGGCATCGATTTCAACCACCGCTTCACCCCCGCCGCCCGCATCTGCAAGCAATGGCAGAACGACGGTCTCCTCGGCGAGCACCTCTTCCTCAACATGCAGATGTGGATCTGCAACCCGAACGAGAGTTCGCCCTACTACATGATCAAGGCCCTGAACCCGCACTCGGTCGACATCATGCGCCACTTCGGCGGCGACATCGCCCGGGTCCACGCCTTCTGCAAGAAAGGGCCGGGGCGGACCATCTGGTCCAACATGCAGCTCAACGTCCAGTTCGCCGACGGCACCGTCGGCCATCTCACCGCCAGCTACGACATGGCCCGCGGCCATCCCATGGAGCGCTGCGAGCTGGCCGGCATCAAGGGCCGTTTCGTCCTCGAGGACATGTGGCGACAGGCCACCCTCTACCCCGCCGACAGCCTCGTCAAGCAGGTCTACTCCAACCCCGTCTTCGGAGCCGAACGCTGGCGCGAGTTCCACGACACCTTCCGCGACCGCATCGAGACCTTCGTCCGCCAGGTCGCCGACGGGGCCGCGCCTGGGGACATCAACGGCTCCGGGGCCGACGGGCTCGCCGCCCAGAAGGTCCTCCAGGCCGCCATCGACTCCCTCGAATCCGGCCAGGTCGCCGAGGTGAGATAAGCAAACAGAGTTCCCGGCAGCAGAGGGGAAGCCAAGTATGAATCTACCCAAAGTCATCGGAGGCATGGTCGGCCTGTTCCTGAGCTTCGTCCTCCCTGTCCTGTGCTACGGGTTCGGGATGCTTGCCAGGGCAACCCGCGACGCGGGGCTGATGGCGGCGGGCGGGTCGCCGGGCGGCAAGGAACTCACCGCTTTCATCCAATACACCCCCTGGCCCGTCTGGCTCTACTTCGCCATCATGCTGATCCTCGGCCTCCACCTCATATGCTCTGGCCTTGCCGAAGGACCAAAAAGCAAGACCTGAACCACTCCCGAGCCCGTTCCCGCAAGCCAAGCCACTGGCGTCAAGCAGGAAGACCCCATGCCCTCTCGTCCCTCGCTCCGCGAACTCGCCAAGATGATCGACCATTCGTTGCTTCATCCCACGACGACCGACGAGGACATCGCCCGTGGCTGCGCGCTTGCGGTGAAATACAATGTGGCGACCGCCTGCATCAAGCCCTACGCCATCCCTATGGTCAAGGCTCTCCTTGCCGGCTCCGATGTCGCCGTCTGCCCGGTCATCGCCTTCCCCCACGGCAACAGCGCCACCGCCATCAAGGTCGCCGAAGCCGAAGCCGAAGCCCTGGCAGGCGGTACCGAGATCGACATGGTCGTGAACATCGGCAAGGTTCTCGGTGGCGACTGGGCCTACGTGAGTGACGAAATCGACGCCGTCAACCAGACCGTCGTCGCTAACGGTGCCATCCTCAAGGTCATCTTCGAAAATGACTACCTGCAGCAGGCGGCGCGGACTCCGCTGACTCCCTGCCGGCGGCAGGCGTCCGGCAGAGTCCGTTATCAGGCCTTGGCCTGCCGTTCGGCCAGCTCCCAGAGAGCGGGCGAGATGCTATGTCC
>LVAZ01000338.1 GCA_001603055.1 Victivallales bacterium Lenti_02 | reverse complement strand
GAGAATGTCCTGGCCGTCCGGGTGCTCGACACCTACAAGAGCGGCGGCATCATGGGGCGTCCCCGCCTTTTCGCCCCCCCCGTCTGGCAGCGCAGCCACTACGTCCAGATTCCCCAGGCAGTGGACGACCCCTACCGCTACTACCGCTGGTAGAGCAGAAGTCCCTGCGGGACTACCAGCCGAAAACCAAGCCCTTGCGATTGGCCGGGACGTTTCCGTCACCGCACACCTGATCTCCTGGGCGGCTCGGCAGCCGTCCCGGCTGCTCGTCGCGCGTCCGGTCGACGGCATTCCGACAACGCTGTATCTATATACACAGCAGATCGATGGCTTGGATTTCTTCCCTGCTGAAGATGGTAGAGGACTTTGATGAACAGACCTCCACAGCACACCCCCCCTTTCCGCCAGACATGGACGCCCCCGGCGACTCCCCCACCCGCATCCTCGACACCCGCAAAACCACCCCCGGGCTCCGCGCCCTGGAAAAAGTACGCCGTCCTCATGGGCGGCGGCCAGAACCACCGCTTCGGCGGCTCGCGGCCACCTCCTTTGCCCAGATTTTCGACTTCGTGACTTCGTGGTGAAATCCGGCTGGGGTGTCAGCCTTCCCGCATGCCACTGCGCGCGTGCGCGTCGAGACCTTCGTTTCCGGCGATGGTGGCGATGGCGCCGCGCTCGCGCAGGAGAGCGGATTTGCTGTACTTGACGACGCTCATGCGGCGGAAGAACTGCTCGACGGTGAGGCCGCTGAAGTAGCGTCCCGCGCCGCCGGTGGGGAGGACATGGCTGGGGCCGGCGACAAAGTCGCCCACCGGTTCCGGGGTCCAGGGACCGAGGAATATGGCCCCGGCGGCGGTCACTTTGCGGGCCACGGATTCGGGCTGGACAGTCATGATTTCGAGGTGTTCGGGCGCGTAGACGCTGGCCAGTTCGGCGGCCTGGTCGAGGGATTCGGCCAGAATCAGGAACACGCCCCGGTCGAGCACCTTGCGCACGCATTCGCTGCGGCCCAGCTTGGCCGCCTGGACTTCGAGTTCGCGGGCCACGCTCTGGAGCAGGGCCTCGTCGGTGCTCACCAGCACCGCCTGCTCGTGCCCCGAGCCGTGCTCCGCCTGGGACAGCATGTCCGCCGCCACGAACGCGGCCGGAGCCGTCCGGTCCGCCACGATCATGATTTCGGAGGGGCCCGCGACGAGATCGAGGGAGACATAGCCGTAGACCTGCCGTTTGGCGGCGGTGACGTAGGCGTTGCCGGGGCCGACGATTTTCTCGACCTTGCGGACGGAGTCCGTGCCGAAGGCCAGGGCCCCGATGGCGTAGACGCCGCCGAGCCGGTAGACCTCGGTCACCCCCGCCTGCCGGGCCGCGAAGAGCATGGCCGGATGAACCTTGCCGCCGGGGCCGGGCGGGGTCACCATGACGATTTCCCGAACCCCCGCCGCCGAGGCGATGGCGCAGGTGTGGATGACGGTCGAGATCAGCGGCGCGGTGCCGCCGGGAATGTAGGCGCCGATCCGGTCCAGCGGCGCGAAGCGCTCGCCCGTGCGCACCCCCGGACGGGGCGTGCAGGACCAGGCTTTCGGCAGCCGCCGCCGGGCGAAGTCCTTTACCTGACGGCAGGCCAGGCGGATCGCCTGCTTGGTGCGGGCGTCCACCTCGCGGCAGGCCGCCGCGATTTCGTCCTCGGTCACCCGGAACTGGGCGGGGGTCAGTTCCGTCTTGTCGAAGGTGCGGGCGAACTCGACCAGAGCCGCGTCGCCCTCGCCGCGCACCCGCTGCAGGATGTCGGCCACGCCGCGCTCGATCTCGGGATCGAAGGCGGTCCGGTCCATCAGGGGGGCGAGTTTCTCTTTGAAATCGGCTTCGCCGTAGCGGATGATCTGCATGGCGGGAACTCCTATGGGGAGGGTCAGTTGTCGGAGGGGACGAACGCGATGTTGTCGTCGGTCCTCACCAGACAATAGTATTCGGCATCCTGGAGCAGTTCGCTGCCGTCGCTGGGCAGAACACTGGGGAGCGCGGAGCTGGGCACGGTGAACATGCCGCCGCCCGCCGTCACCACGCTCACCCGGCCGCGTTCCACGCTCGCCCGACCGCGCATGCACTGGAGCTGCACCCGTTCGGTCTCCAGGTCAAGCACCTTCACGAAGACGACGCAGAAACGGCGTCCTTCCAGATAGTCGAAATTGGCGGGCATGCACGATTCCTGTTCGTTGATCCAAGAACAGGAACTATACACGCCGGGGGGCTACTCGTCGCCCCGGTCCTGGAGATGGCAGGCCAGCCAGCGGCCGTTGCCAGCGTCCTTGAGCAGAGGCCGCTTCTCGGAACAGGGGGCGAAGCAGGCGGGGCAGCGGGGATGGAAGGCGCAGCCGGAGGGCAGGTTGCCCGGATCGGCCACCTCGCCGGACAGCTCGCTGGCCATGCGCACATCGGGATCGGGATTCGGCACCGCCGCCAGCAGGGCGCGGGTGTAGGGATGGCGCGGTTCGGTGAACAGCTCCTCGCTGGGGGCCAGCTCGACGATCCGCCCGGCGTACATCACCGCCACCCGGTCGCAGATGTGGCGCACCACACTCAGGTCGTGGGCGATGAAGAGATAGGTCAGCCCGAGTTCCTGCTGCAAGTCATGGAGCAGGTTGATCACCTGGGCCTGCACCGAGACATCGAGGGCCGAGACGGCCTCGTCGGCCACCACGAAGGAGGGGCGCATGATGAGGGCGCGGGCGATGCCGATGCGCTGGCGCTGGCCGCCGCTGAAGGCGTGGGGGTAGCGGTTGCGGTGTTCCGGTTTCAGCCCCACCCGGAGCAGCATGTCGTCCACCCGGTCGTCCAGTTCGCCGCCCCGCGCCAGCCGGTGGATCACCAGGGGTTCCGCGACGATGTCCTTCACGGTCATCCGCGGATTGAGCGAGGAGAAGGGGTCCTGGAAAATCATCTGCATCCGGGTGCGCAGAGGTTTCAGTTCATGCTCGGAGAGAGTGGCGGCATCCACCGTCCCGTCGGGGAAATGGAAGCGCACGCTGCCCGAGGTCGGCCGGATCGCCCGCAGGATGGCCCGTCCGGTCGTGGTCTTGCCCGAGCCGCTCTCCCCCACCAGACCGAGGGTCTCGCCGGGATAGAGGTCGAAGCTCACGTCGTCAGTCGCCCGGACCAGGCCGATCTGGCGTTTCACGAATCCCTGGCTGAAAACCGGGAAATGCTTGCAGAGATTGCGGACTTCGAGCAGCGGCACGGCGGCGGACATGAAAAAACCTCGGCTGGTTGGCGTACCCGACAAACATAGCATTCTTCACCACGAAGGCACGAAGGACACGAAGGAAGACGGGGGGAGAGATAGGGGAAAGGGGAAAGAGGCGGGGGCGCGGCTTGCCAACGCTTTTTGCCATAACCACGACGAGCACGAAGAGGGAAAGGAAGAATCACGGGGTCACGGGGTCACGGGGTCACGGGGTCACGGGGTCACGCGGGCTTCAGGGTTCGGCGACGGCCTGGGCGGCGAGACCGGCGGCGCGCTCCTGGATGTGGACGGTCCAGGGGCCGGGATCGAGGTTGCGGGGGATGGGAAGGCGCAGTTCCAAACTGCCGTTCTCGAAGAGGGCGGCGCGACTGAAATCGTCTTCGTTCCCATCGGGACGAATGATGTGGATACGAGCGGGGACGAGGCCGGGGAAGAGCCGACGACGGGAATCGCGGAGGCTGGCGCGGATACGGAGTTCGCGGCCGGGCTGGCCGTCCCAGGCGGCGGTTTCCTGGCTGGCTTCGATCTCGACGGCCCCAATGGGCCGGTCGGCAAGCAGCAGGAGCCGCGCCCCGGCGGGAGGTAGACGGAGTTCGAGCAGGCAGTTGCCCTGGCCGTCGCTTTCGGGGGCGAGCTGTTCCTGGTTGAGGACATCGTAGACAATGCGTCCGAGCCGTTCCTGGTAGCGGACGGCGGCGGCCTGGGGGACGCCGGTTTCGCGGATTTTCCCGAAATGCCCGTACATGGGGCCGCGGGTGCGAAGGTCGTTGACGATGCCGAGGTAGTGGACGCCCTCGGCCTCGAGCAGGTTGAGCCAGGTGTTCGGGGTGAGGGAGCGGGCGGGGGCGGCGACCTTCTGGTCGAGGAGTTCGAGAAAGGCGGGATCGACCCGGCTGGGCAGGCTGGCGCTTTCCTCCATCGCCTCGATGTACTGGGGTGAATCGACGCGGCCATGCTGCCGACGGATTTCCTCCTCGCGCGCGGCGAGCCGGGCCTCGAAGTCGCGGTCGGCGCTGCCGGGATCGAGAACGACGGCACCGGGGATATCGACCAGAGTGTCGGCGTCGGTGGCCAGAGTGCCGCCGCGCCGGACAAAGCGGGTCAGACTGCGGTGGACCGGCTCGGGCAGGGCGACGGCCTGGGAAAGAAGCACCAGATCATAGCCGTCCAGAGGGTCCGGACCGATCTCGAAATCCTCGTCCCAAAGCACATCGAAGGGCAGGCCCGCGTAGACCGCGCAATTCTCCAGCCAGGTGGTCTGGGGCCAGCGGATTTCGGCATGAAGCTCGCTGGCGAAGGAACGGACGATGGCCACGCGGCGGGGATGGTTGCGCCAGCGGGGAATCAGGGTGGCCAGCGGGCCGATTTCCGCGTTGTGGAAGTGGCGGAAGGCGGCGATGAGTTCGGGGGTCCAGGGCATGAGCTTGCGGGTCTTGGGATTGTCCTTGAGGATTGCCTGGGCCTCCTCCCAGGTGGGCGTGGGCGTGCCGAACAATTCGTCGAGCTGCGCCTTGGTGAAACAGCGGTTGTAGGGATTCTCGAAATCGGCGCTGGGGACGATGTTGAAGTTCCAGTAGGTGAACATACGGATGGGCTGGAGGGCGCAGAGCCAGGCGGTCTCGCGGAACATGTCGGCGGTGGCGACGGCGGCGTAGGGGGCGGCCCCGCCGGGCTTGAAGAGGAACTGGGGCATGCCGGTCGGGCGCATCCGGGTGCCGCGCACCGCAGTGTTCAGGCGTTCCTGAACCAGCACGGCGTTCATCGGATTCTCGTAGTAGAACCACTCCTGGGCGAGGGCGACGCGGTCGAAGGCGCGGACGGAACAGCGGCGGAGAACGGGCTCCCAGATGGTGAGCAGGTCGGGACGGCGGCGGTGGATATGGTCGGCGATGGTCTGGTTGAAGAGGCTTTCGGTGGGACCGTCGATGCCGTGGAACCAGCGATGATAGGCGTAGTGGGGGAACTCGCGGGGAACGACGCGGTTTGCCGGGAGGGCAATGCCGGCGACGCTGGGCTTGAGCCGCCCGTAGGGGTCCTGGAAGCGGTCCCGGTCGCCGTCGGGGGGATTCTCCCAGAGCGAGAGATCGAGGCCGAAGGTGCGGCGGACGAAATCCTGGCGCTCGGGCGAGAAGTCGTGGGACCAAATCCACTGCATTTCGCTGTTGAGGGTGATGGCGCGGGCGGCGGGGGTGGCGGCGAGTTCGCGGGCGATGCGCTCGGCCTCCCGTTCAAGCTGCTCGCGCATGGCCGTGTTCTCGCGGACGTTCACATTGCCCTTGCTGCCGTTCATGCCCCGGACCTGGTCCCTGCCGTCGGTGGTGCGGGGATAGCCGAGGTAATGGTAGAGGGGGCCGTGGGCGAGACCGTCGCGCATGGCCTGTTCGAGATCGCCGCCGCCGATGGTGAAGCCATCCTCGCGGGCGGCGTTCCAGCCCCAGGGGGCGACCTGGAGGTTCTCATGGGGCGCGAGGGCGCGGGTCACTTCGACGGCGGCGCGCAGTTCCGCCGGGGGCAGGCCCCCGCCCGCCGCCGTCACCGCCAATTCATAGTTCCCGGCCACAAGGTCGGGAACGAACCGAAATTCGACGGCTTTTTCCTCCCCGGCGGCCAGGGTGCCCACCGCCTGGCGGCGGACGATGTCGCCGAGCCGGAACTCAGCCTGCACGTCGCGCAAGGGGCGCGGGGTCGGATTCCCGACCGTGCAGCGCCAGGGCTGGGGTTCCGCCGTGCGGGCGATGGTGTGGATCAACCGTTCAGGGCGGATGATCAGACCGAGGTCGAATTCCCGGTCGAGAGGAGCGTCGCGCTCGGCGAGGGCGAGCACCTCGGCATCGTCGAGCAGGCGGTCGTAGACGAGGCATTCGTCGATGACGGCCTGGGCGGCGGCGTTGGGTCCGGCACTGCCGAGGCGGGGCGGGCGCGGATGATCGGGCCAGGCGAGTCCCTCCAGAACCAGGACTCGCTGGCCGTCGATCCAGGCGACGGCCCGGCCGTTCTCCCAGCCCAGAGCCACATGGTGCCAGGAGTCGGGCTCGACGGCGCGGTCCCAGTTCTGGCTGGCGGGCGGTTCGGCGGCGTGGGAGGCAAGGGTCCAGCGGCGGTCGTCCTGGAGCGCAAGCTGCAGAACGGGTTTCCAGCGGTCGCCGGTGGGGATTTCGCAGAGGATGCGGCGCTGCTGCCTGCCGCGCGGCTGCGCCCAGAACGCGAGGGTGCCGGCCCTGGCCACGGTCTGGCGCAGGTCGGGCAGATCGAGGACATCGCCCTGACGGTAGGACCGTCCCGGCTGCCAGAGGCTGGCCGTCCGGGTCCCAGCGTAGGAGTAGCCGCCGAGGAATTCGAGCTGGAGGGCGTCGATTTCGCAGGCGGTGCCGGCAATCCGCACACGCAGCTCGGGCCGGGTCTGCTGCTGGCGGTCCCGGGTGAAGGTGCCGGCGGCGAAGAGCAGCTCGCAGCGCCGCCAGTCGGCCGCGACGGCGAATTCCTGCGCCGCCAGCTCCCCGCCCGCCCCGTCCTGGACACTGGCGCGGACCATTCCGCCCTCCCCCCGGACAAAGAACGAAAACGCATGGTTGCCACCGAGGGAGACCACGGGCTCGGCCAGCTCGATGCCACTCTCGGGAGCGGGGCCGGAGAGGGCAAGCAGCAGGTCGCCGACCAGGGCCGCGGACGAGGGGACCAGGCGGAATTCGCCCCCGCCGACCGGCCGCCAGGCGGATTCGCCGCCGGGAACCAGCTCGGCGGCGGCGGGCGGCAGCAGGTTGTGGAAGGCGTGCATCTCCTTGGTCTCGCAGCCGGGCGCGACCAGAATGCCCCGGCCGAAGCGACCGGGCGCGAAAACCGGTTCGTCGGGATGGACGGCGCGGAACTGGTCGTCGAAGGCACGGCTGGGACGGACCAGACGGGCGGTCTGCCCCTGCCCTCCCGGCCCCTGCCCTTCCAGGCTGTCCTCGAAACCGTAGTGGCCGACCAGACCATCGAGAGGACTGGCCGCGAGCCGCAGGGCGAGCAGGAGGAGCGGAGCGGAGCGCATGGCGTTCTCCCTTCGTTGCGGAGAATCAGAATGGAGGAACCAACTCTTGCCTGGTCCCATCCCAGCGCCAGACGTTGCCGGGACGCAGATGGGTGCCGCCCAGCCAGCGGTCGATGCCGTTCAGGACGACGGCGTCGGCCTCCCCGGCCAGCACCCGTTCGCCGTCGGCGGTAAGACTCAGACACCAGCGCTCCGACCCCAGGCTGTCCCATTGGGGCAGGCGCGGTTCGGGACCGTCGATGGCGACCAGGGGACGGGGAGCGCCGGCCAGACGATTCAGACAACCCCAGAGGAAGGTGTCGCCGAAAAAGGGTCGCGCTTCGGCGGCGGAGGCGGCGCGGAAGACGGCAATGGGCGAGGTGGCGCCGGCGGCGAGGGCCTCGAGGGTCTCCCGCTCCAGACGGTCCAGCCCGCCCTGCAGTCCGGGGAACTGTTCGAGAAACCGGTGGAGGGCCGCGCCGAGATAGGGCAGCGCCGCCGTGTCCCCGGCGGCGAGCCGCGCGACGGCGAGCGGCGTGTCGGCGGCCAGGGCCTGCCAGGCCCGTTGGGCCAAATCAAGCATGGCGGGGG
>LVAZ01000032.1 GCA_001603055.1 Victivallales bacterium Lenti_02 | reverse complement strand
TCGGTGCGCAGGGTTTGTAGGATGGACTGGGGGAGGAGGGGGGTGACGGGGCCGTGGAGGACCAGACGGCTGGTGAGGCGCTGCCAGGAGGCGAAGGAGCCGTCCACGGTGATGCCGTGCATGTCGAAGCGGTGCTTGGCGCCGATCACCTGGGCGGGGCCGATGGTGGCGGCCTTGGGCGGCACGGCGCAGAGGTCGCCGCTCATCCCGAAAAAGCCGTGCAGCGAGTTCTGGGCCACGGTGAAGGGGCTGAGGGTGGCGATGCGGGGGCCGAAGGTCTTCCATTCCTCGAGGGGGGCGGCGAACTCCGGCGCGTCCGGCTCGATGAAGGCCAGATGCCCGGTCCAGCCCGGCCCGCTGTAGCAGCAATCCGCCCCGCCGAGTTCGGCGAGCTGGTCGCCGTAGCGGTCCAGATTCTCATTGGTGAGCCCGTTGATCTGGCGGCGCGGGGGCCGCAGGTCCGCGTCCACGTTCGCGTAGAAGTTTTCGAGCATCGAATACAGGAAGCCGGGGCGCCAGGTTTCCGGGGCGATGACTCCGTCCTCGTTCGCGTACTCGTCCATATTGAAGGTCCAGAGCTGGCGGCAGTCCACCCGGAAGAGATTGATGAGATGGGCCAGTTGGCGGTATCCCTGGGGCCAGGGCTGGGGGGTGATGAGCACGCAGCGCTCGCCCCGGTCCGCCGCCGTCTTGATGCGGTGGAACATGTCGGTGAGCCACAGGAAACCCAGTTCCGAATCGGGCACCACCCGGATGCGGAAATCGGGATTGGGGTGCGTTTCGAGGTCCTCCCGGCGAATGGCCCGGCAGCGGGCGACGGCGGCCAAATCCTGGAAGGGAACGAAGGTGGCGGGGCGGTAGGTGAAGTCGCTCATCGCTGTCTCCAATGGTTGCGGGCAGGTGGCGAATATACACTCCGAGTATTCGCCTGCCCGAATCGCGGGGAAAAGTTTGACGGTTTTCGCCGGAATGCGTATAGTCTTGATGTAAGGGTGTTTCCCGCTGTCTTTCCGGGTCCGAACCAAATTAGGAGGAGCCTGCCATGTCCCGCCCCCGCCGCCGTCCCTTCACCCTGATCGAGCTGCTGGTCGTCATCGCCATCATCGCCATTCTGGCATCCATGCTGCTGCCCGCGCTCAGCAAGGCGCGGGAGAAGGCCCGCAGCATCGCCTGCGCCGGCAATCTCAAGCAACTGGCCCTCGGCAACATCATGTATGCCGGGGACAACAACGGCATGATCCCCGGTATTTCCCACGGTGCCAGTTCCGACACCGTGCTGGTGCCGCAGGACCCCGACTTCGCGTTCCATCCCACCAATCTTGTCTGGTACCGCAGTTGGCCGGTCTACACCTATCCTTACGTGAACAGTTCCGAGGTCTACGCCTGTCCCGGCACCACCTACCACTGCTACAAGATCGCCTACGGCATGCCCTACGGCTGCGCCGCCTCGACGGCGGGCACCATGTTCCCCGGCCCCCGCCACGACGGCACCATCAAGCGCCCCAGCGAGTGCCTCATGATCTCCGAAAAGGGGGCCGGGGGCGGCAATCTCTACATCCTCCAGAATCAGTACTACGCCATGCGCATGACGCACAGCGACGGCGGCAACATCGCTTTCGCCGACGGCCATGTGGCGTGGTACCGGTTCCAGACTCATCCCATCGGCTATGGCTGGAACGATCCCGATAGCGCGGCTTACGCCATCCATGCCCCCTGGGAGACGTTTGGCAACTGGAATCAGTAGCGCTGCGGAAAAACGCCGAAATATTCCGCGGCTGATTGCCGCCGCCGCGCTTGCATCCTCCCGGCGGGCCGATACGTTCCGCAGATTTCCCATCCGCCACGGTCGGTCGCGGGGTCGCCGGTGCGTCCCGCCGCCGGGCGATGGGGGCACAGGAGAGGCTGCATGTACCGCGTCAACGCTCCCGCCGTCTATGTCGAGGATCTGGTCGCGAAGAATCCGGCCTACATGGCCAAGGTGGAACGGGTGGTCGCCGCTCTCGAAACGCCGGTGACGCCGGTGGTCTACAGCGAGGCCGATCTGCCGGGGCTCGTGGCCGGCGGTCTGCTCTCCGGTCGGGGAACCATGGGCTTGAAGGCGACCGTGCCCGACCCCGTCCTGCTGTTCAACACCTTCAAATTCGACTTCGAGCGCCAAGCCCGGCTGGACCGGCTTGCCGCCGCCGGGGTCGAGAAGCCTTCCCGTCTGGATGGCGTCCTCGGCCACTGCGCCTTCAACTGGGCCAACTACAACAAGGAAGGCGATCCCCACCGCGACGACAAGGTCTGCCGTCCCTGCTGGCGGGTCCATCAGCAGAGCGGCTGCCTGCACAAATGCAGCTACTGCGGGCTGGGCGGGTTGCTGATCGCCGGGGTCAACACCGACGAGTACTGCCATTGGTTCGGCAAGCTGATCGAGAAGCATCCCTGGCAGCTCACCTATCTGCTCGACGACGATGCCGACCCGCCGGGCCTCGAACCGGAACTGGGCTGCCTCGGCGAGCTGATCGAGTATTTCGGCACCCTCAAGAACCGCTATCTCATCATCCACACCAAGACCTGGAACACGGAGTGGATGCGGAACCTCAAGCACAACGGCAACACCATTCTCGTCTGGAGCATCTCCGGCCCCACCCAGAGCCGCCTGATCGAGCCGGACACCGGCACCACCGACGAGCGGATCGAGGCCGCCCGCATCGCCCAGGAGGCGGGCTACCAGATTCGTTACAAGTTCAAGCCCATCATTCCCGTCAAGGGCTGGCGCGAGGATGCCGCCTACACCGCCAAGCGCATCTTCGAGCGCACCAATCCCGACGTCATCAGCATCTGCTGCTTCATGTGGACTAATTTCACGGACCTGCGCGGCAAGCTCCCGCTCGATCTGCTCGAACCCGAGTACCTGGCGGCGGCCGAAGCGGCCCAGGAGGAGATGAAGGAAACCATCACCCGCCCCTTCCCCCAGGCGGTGCGCGCCGAAATCTACCGCCATCACCTCCGTGAAATCCGCCGCTGGAACCAGACCGTCCCCGTCTCCATGTCCACTGAAACCTTCTCGATCTGGAAGGAACTCGGTCCGGAATTCGGCTACAAGGCGGGCGAGTATCCCTGCGGCTGCGGCCCCTTCACCGTCCCCGGCGCCCCCAAAGTCGAATGCAATCCATTCGTCACCGCCGAGCGCCTGGACAACGGCGAAATCCCCTGCTGCCTGCCGCCTTTCCCCAAAAGCTGATTCCACCACCTGGAAAACTGAGCGCTGGCTGCCAGGTTCTGGATACCGGACTGGCGGAACCGGCGGGACAGGATGACAGACGGGACCGGCGGTGCTACGTTTGCGGCACCACCAACCAACCAAGCAGGAGGTCGTGACCATGCGCTGCCTTTCCTTTGCCGTCGCGGGGTTGCTCTGTGCCGGGATGTTGACGTGGGCCGGGCCGGTGGGGCCGAATCTGGCGCCGAATCCGGGGTTCGAGGAGATGGAGGGGGACCAGCCAGTGGGCTGGCGGCTGCCGAGTCCGGAATACTCGATCAGCACGACCGCCCCGCGCAGCGGCGAGCGTTGCCTGCGGTTCGAGAACGCGGACGCGGGGAAATATGTCCTGTGCGCGGTGCCGGTGACGGTCGAGAAGGGACGACGCTACGAGCTGTCCGCCTGGGTGCGCACGGAGAACATCGAGGGCGAGGACAGCGGCGCCACGATCTGCCTGGAATTCTGGGGGGCCGAAAAGAAGTATCTGAGCGGCAGCTATCCCTCCGGAGTCAAGGGCACCCAGGGCGAATGGAAGCTGGTCCGCGCCGTGTCGGGACCGGTTCCCGAGGCGACGGAGTCGGTGAATCTGACCTGCTACGTGCGCAAGGGCATGACCGGAATCGCCTACTGGGACGACGTCTCGCTCCGGCTCTTCGTGCCGCCCCTGGCCGAGGGCATCACCACCGACCGCTACCGCAACGAGACCGCCGGCGGCCCGGTGCGGGTTTTCGTGGGGCTCTCCCTGGCCGGAACCATGGCGACGCCGGACGAGGTCGAGGGGGTGCTGGAAGTGATTGACGGCGAGGGCAAGGTCGCGGCGACGGCGCCGCCCTCCGCCATCGCGGCGGACCATGCGGAATTCGTCCTCGACAGCACGCCGCTGGCGGTGGGCAGCTACCGGGTTTCCTGCCGGTTTTCCCTGCGCAACGGTCCGGCCAAAGGCGAGGCGGCTATCGGTTTGCACCGCGTGGCCGAGCCGACCAAGCGGCGGGTCTATATCGACGAGCACCAGCGGGTGATCGTCGAGGGCAAGCCCTTCTTCCCCCTCGGCATGTACTGGAGCGGGGTGGACGAGAAGAATCTGGGCGTCTACGCCGATTCCTCGTTCAACTGTCTCATGCCCTACGGGCGTCCCAACCGCGAGCGGATGGACTGGATTCACGGGCATGGGCTGAAAGTGATCGCCAGCATCAAGGACTACTACGCGGGCACCAAATGGTGTCCGAAGCACATCGCCACCCCCGAGGACGAACGTCCGGCGGTCGAGAAGGCGGTGGCGGACTGCCGCGAGCATCCCGCCATGCTGGCCTGGTATCTCAACGACGAGCTGCCCAAGGAGATGATGGACCGGCTCGACGCCCATCAGAGCTGGATCGAGGAACTGGACCCCGACCATCCCACTTGGGTCGTGCTCTATCAGGTGAACGATGTCCGCGCCTACCTGTCGAGTTTCGACGCCATCGGCACCGATCCCTATCCCATTCCCACCAAGCCCGCCGCCACTGCCTTGGACTGGACGCGCAAGACCCGCAACGGTGCCTTCGGCCAGCGTTCAGTGTGGCAGGTGCCCCAGGTCTTCGACTGGCGGGCCTACAAGAAATCCGCCCAGGATGCCGCCACCTACCGGGCACCGACCCTGCTGGAAATGCGCTCGATGGCCTGGCAGTGCATCGCCGCCGGAGCCAACGGCCTGGTCTTCTATTCCTGGTTCGACCTGCACAAGATGAACGCCGTGGACCCCTTCGAACAGCGCTGGGCAGAGGTGAAGACCATGGCGGCGGAAATCAGCGCCCTGATTCCGGTCATTCTCTCGGTCGAGCCGGTTCCCGCCGTCGCGGTCGAGGCGCCGGAGGGCGTGGCCTGGCGTCTGGCCCGGCTGGAGAACGAGGTCTACCTCATCGCCGTGAACAGCGCGGAGGAGCCCGCCGCCGCCACCTTCCGTTTCCCGAGCGCCTACGCCAAGCTGTCCCATGCTCTGGGCGAGGGCGGAGCCCGGCTCGACGGAACCGCCCTTGAACTCAGCTTCGGGCCTCTCGAACCCAAGGTGATCCGCCTCGGCGAGTAGCAGGGGGGGGGCTGGCAGAGGAGAACCAAACCCGTGCTTCGTTTTTTCCGTGCCTATGTGAAGTCCATGCGGCTCTACTACGCCTTCGTGACGGGTATTGCCGGCTGGATTGGCGTTTCGTTCTATCAGTTCTGCGCCCCGAGCCGGTATTCGGCCCCGCGCGGCATGGTGATTCTGGCGATGCTGTTCCTGAGCTGGGGCATCAACCAGATCGTGAACGACTATCTGGGATTGCCGGAGGATCGGGTGAACGCCCCGAACCGGCCGATGGTCACCGGGGAGCTGCATCCCCGGTGGGCGCTGGCGCTCTCGCTGGCGGCGCTGTTCGGCGTGGGGCTGCTCTCCTTCCATCTGAATCCCTGGTCGCTGCTGCCCCTGCTGATCGGGGTGTTGTTGAATGTCCTCTACGAGTACGCCAAAGCCTGGTCCCTGCTGGGTAACGCGGTGTTCGGCCTGAGCATCTCCATGTGTACGGTCTACGGCTTCCTGGCCTCGGGGCCTCTGCTGCGTCCCGTGTTCACCAGCAACCGCCTGAGCGTGGTGCTGCTGGTGGCCTTGCTCAACGGTTTGATGACCTACTACACCTACTTCAAGGATGCGGCGGGCGACGCGGCGGCGGGCAAGCGGACCTTTGTGGTGCGGCATGGCCTGCAGGTGTCGCGCTGGATGGGAATCGCGGGGGCCTTCCTGCCCACGCTCGCCTTTCTGGGCATGGGCTATCTCGGCTGGCTGCCGTTCACCGACATCCTCTACCTCCGGGATTTCGCCTTCTGCGGGCTGATGACCCTCTTTCTGCAAGTCTGGACCGCCTGCCTCTATTTCCGTTATCCGACCGGCGAGCGGACCTATTTCAGCCTGGTGACCAACTTCCGGGCCTGCGTGGCGGGGCAAGTGACCCTGGTCGCCATCTTCAATGGCACACTGGCGCTTTATCTCCTCTCCGCCAGCTATGTATTTATCGGGTTCCTTTTCGATATGTACCGCGATCCTCAGGCCTGACAGGGCATCGGCATGACCTCCCGGCGTCACATCACCGGTTTTGCCAAGGTTGCGCTTTACGGGCGCATCGCCCTGCATGTGGCGGGACACTATCTGCTCCGGCCTAGTTTGTTCGGCTACAACCCGCTGCGCTACCTGCGGTTTCTCTGCCGCGCCCTGCGCCTGCTCCTGATTTTCCGCCACAACAGGGCCATGTCCTGCAACGGGCGGAGCAAGCTGCACCTGTATCTGCCCGCCTACCCGAGCCCGGCCTTTTTCCGCTCGATCGAGACCAAGCTGGTGCGTCGGCCGCCGGGACCGGTCACCGTGGTCTATTCCATGACCCGCGCCTGCACCTACCACTGCCCCCACTGTTATCAGCGGCGGGACGGCGGGCATGACTTGGCGGAGGAGGTGCTGATCGACACCGCCTTGCGGGTGCGCGACGAGGGGGTGACCCTGTTCGATGTGGAAGGGGGGGAGCCGCTGCTGCGTTTCCCCCGTCTGCTCCGCTTGGCGAAGGCGCTGGGCGAAGGGGTGGAATGCTGGGTGAACACCACCGGCGCGGGTCTGGAACCGGGCATGCTGCGCGACCTTCGCCTGGCTGGCGCCTATGGTCTGATGGTTTCGATCCATGCCCCGGATGCGACTGAACACGACGCCTTCACGGGAGTGGAGGGTTCCTTCGCGACGGCGTTGGAAGTATGTCGGCAGGCGCGGGCGGAGGGGATGGCCTTGACTCTGAACAGCGTTCTCTCCGAGGCGGCTCTCCGGGCCGGACGGCTGGCCGAATTGATGGCTTTGGCCCGTTCCCTCGATGCCGATTTCGTGCAGCTCATCCACCCCAAACCCGCCGGGCTCTGGCTCGGCCAGACGGGGATGCAGTCGGACCCGGCGCTGATTGCCGCAATTCGCCGGGAGCACCTGCTCTACAACAGCCGTCGCCGCGCCGATTATCCGTCGCTGGCGGCGCAGGTGTTCGAGGAGGCGCCCGAGGTGCTGGGTTGCACGGCGGGGGCCATCGACCGCTTCTATGTCGGGGCCGACGGCGAGGTGCAGCCCTGCGAGTTCCTCAATCTCTCCTTCGGCAATGTGAACCGAGAACCTTTCGCGGCCATTTTCGCCCGGATGCGGGCGGCTTTTCCCGATGCCCGTCGCGACTGGCTCTGCTGCACCCAAGCGGGGCGGATCGCGCAGGCGTTGGCCGAGGGCGAACCGACTCCGTTGAGCCAGGAGAAGACGGAAAAGCTGGTTGCGGAATGGGATCGGGGCGAACTCACGCCGGTCTACCGCAAACTGGGAATCTACCGGCCATGAAGCGGGTGCTGGTGATTCTCAATCCCGGTTCCCGCTCCGGTCGGGGCCGACGGCGCTGGGAGGCGTGGCGGGCGGGGGTGGCAGGCACCTTTGTGGAATCCACTTCTCTGGACCATGTCCGGGAACTGGCCCGGACAGCGGAGGCGGAGATCGTGGCGG
>LVAZ01000337.1 GCA_001603055.1 Victivallales bacterium Lenti_02 | reverse complement strand
GAAAACCACCACATCGTTGACGTTGCCCTTCGCCGACAAGACCGTGACGTCCGCTTCAAAGCGGATATCGCCCTCGCATTCGTTGCCGATCCAGACCACGCTGTCCGCACTCTGGCCGCCGGCTTCCGGATTCGCGTTCTGGACCAAAGCCCCCTGCCGGACCGCAACAGTGTCGCTGCCTTCCGCCCACCAGCCGTCAGGCAGTGCGGCCCCGGCCGGCAGCGCCGCGAAATTCTCCCGCATAAGCACCTCGACCTCTGTCGCAGCAGGCTCCGGCGCGCGGGGCTCGTCACCCCATGCGGCCCCCATGACGATCACCGCCGCGAGACTCCGGCACCAGCTCGTCATCGCCTCGTTTCCTTACGCTACCCCCCGTTTTCGACTGGCTTGTCGGCGATGCCTCTGCCCGCGAACTGGGAGGGACAGATTGTTTGACCGTGAACGTAATTTGCGGCGGCATAGGGTCAAGCCGCCCGTTCCGCCACCCGCACAGATGCGCCCCCGTTTGCTGGCGGGGGCCGTTGCACGATTCCGCGGCGGGGTTGCATTTTTGGCGGAAAGGGCGGGCTGTCCCGGCGGAACCTTTTGCACTCCTTTTGGTTGGCACTACCTTCGCGGCAAGCCATCCACCCATTGGAGACTGCCGATGACCCGCCCGCTTTCCCTCCTGGTCGCCTGTCTTTCCCTGGCCTCGGTCCTCGGCGGCGCGCCCGTGCGCCAGGCCGGGGGCTGGGCCTTCGAGAACGATGTCCTGCGGGTGACTCTGGACGAGTCCACGGCCGCCTGGGACGTGCTCGACAAGCGCAGCGGGCGGCTCTGGCGGCAGGCGGTCGAGCCACTGCAGGAGCAATGGCTGGTGCCGGTGCCCCGCCTTGCCGCCGCCCCCGTGCTGGACGGGAAGCTCGACGAATGGACCGGCGGCAGCCTGTTCCTCGACCACAAGCTGGCGGGCCCCAAGGCCGTCCTCGACGGCGACGCGGATTGCAGCGCCCGCATCCATCTGGGCTGGACCGACGAGGGCTGGTGGCTCGCCGCCGACGTGACCGACGACAAGCTGGTCGGCCCGGAACCCGGCGACAAGCTCTGGACCGTCGATTCCATCGAACTGTGGCTGGGCCAGGAGCACTGGGGCTTCGCGCCCGGCGACGCCGGGGTCGAGATCGCCTGCTTCTCGTCGGCCCCCCGGGCCGAGGGCTGCCGGGCGGCGGCGCAGGCCACGGCCACCGGCTGGCGGCTGGAGGCCTTTGTCCCCCGCGCCCAGATCACCGCCCTGCCCGACGGCCCGCGCGCCGGGGCCGAGCTGCTCCTCGCGGTCGGGGTGAACGACACGGACGTGAAACCGGGCCGGCAAGCCCAGCTCTTCTATCCGGCGGGCTATCAGCACAAGGTCTTTTCCACCCATGCCCTGGCCAGGCTGGGCGCGACCGGGCAGGTGGAATCCCCCTCCACCCGGACCCACCGGCCCGGCAACGTGACCGTCCGGCAGGTCGCGGCCCTGCCTGCTCCGACCGTCGGGGTGCAGGTGGAACTGGACTATGCGAACGCGGGCGTGGCGCTGCCCCTGACCGTCCGCGTCTGGCTGCCCGCCGGCGAGGCGGACGTGCTCTTCGAACTCTCCGGCGATCCCGCCGTCGCGTTCCGCGAGCTGGCCCTGCCCGCCCCCTTCGTGCTGGACGAGCCCGAGGCCCGGCTCGTCATCCCCCAGAATGCCGGGCTGCTGTTCGGCGTGGACGAGCTGGAGTGGGACAACAAGAACCTGGGCGGCTTCATGAGCATGCCCTGGTTCGGGGCGGCGGATCTGGCCTCGGGCCAGGGCTACGTCTGCATTTTCGACACCCCGGACGATGTCTTCTACCGGGGCCAGAAGGCGCGGGGAACGGCGCGGGACGTCCTCGCCGCCCGAGCCTGCTTCCAGCCCCGCAAGGGGCAGCTCGCCTATCCCCGGCGGTTGCTGTTCCACTTCGCCGACCGGGGCGGCTATGTGGCCCTGGCCAAACGCTACCGCGCCTACGCCCAGAGCAAAGGCATGGTCAAGACCCTGGCCGAAAAGCGCCGGGAACGCCCGGCCATCGACCGTCTGGTGGGGGCGGTGAACATCTACAGCACCAGCATGCGCAACGTTGAAATCATGCGCGACCTGGGCATCGACCGCCTGATGGTATCCGGCTTCTCCCGGACCGATGTCGCCCGGATCAACGACCTGGGCTACCTCTCCTCCCGCTACGACATCTACACCGACCTCTACGAGCCCGGCCGTCCGGGGGCTCGGATGGAACGCTGCGCCGGGTTTTCCTTCCCGGAGGATGTCATCAAGAAGGCCGACGGCTCGAATCAGGTGGGCTGGTGCCCGCTGGTGGACCCCAAGACCGGCGAGAAGTACCCCAGCTATGTGATCTGCTGGCAGCGCGGGCTCGATGTGCTTCGCGAAAAGATGCCGAAACGGCTGGCCGAGTCCCCCTACAACGCCTATTTCCTCGATTGCGTCACCGCGACCGGGCTCTACGAGTGCCACGATCCCGCCCATCCCCTCGACCGGACCACGGACCGGGAAACCCGGATCGAGCAGTTCCGCTACCTCACTGCGGAACTCGGTCTGATCGTCGGCAGCGAGCAGGGCCGCGACTGGGCGGTGCCGGTGGCGGACTATTTCGAGGGGGTGATGAGCACCGCCGCCTTCTTCGCGAACCCGAAGGAGATTCACAACATTCCATTCCCGACGCTCGCCCCGAGCCCCGACTTCGCCCGCTACGAGGAATACGGCATCAACCCCCGGCGGCGGGTGCCCCTCTTCCAACTGGTCTACGGCGACTGCTGCGAAACCACCTGGCGCTGGGGCGACAACAGCCACCGCATGCCCCATCTCTGGGCCCAGAAGGACCTTCTGGCCATCGTCCACGCCGCCATGCCCACCTGGGTCATCTGGAGCGAGCAGCAGGGGCTCTTCCTCGCCAACCCGGAACGCTTCCGGGAGTGCTACGAGAACGTCTGCCGCTGGCGCCGGGCCGTCGGCTACCACGAGATGATCGACCACGAGCGCCTCGACAAGGACGCCCTGGTCCAGCGCAGCCGCTTTGCCAACGGCGCGGCGGTCACCGTCAATTTCGCCGACGAGGAGCGCCGCGTGGACGGGG
>LVAZ01000336.1 GCA_001603055.1 Victivallales bacterium Lenti_02 | reverse complement strand
CGCCTACAACCGCGCCTGCGAGTCCAGCCTCTATCCCTACGCGATCACCGGCTGGAAGCAGCAGGCCAGCGCCTTGCTCCCCGGCGGCTACCTCGAACACACCTTCGACACGAACGACGTGACGCCCCAGCACGGTCGCCGCTACATCGTCCAGGTCCGCGCCACCGACGACGCCGGCAACACCAGCGACATCTTCTCCAGCGACGCCGTTCTGGTGGACTACACCCGGCCCGCCGCCACCGTCGTCGCCCCGGCCGGCCCGGCCAGCGCCAACCCGCTCGTCTTCAACGTCACCTTCACCAAGTACATCTACGGCTTCTCCAGCGGCGACCTGACGGTCACGAACGGCACGGCAAACGCCTTCGCCGGGCTCGAAGGCACCACCTTCGCGGTCCAGATCGTCCCGGCCGCCGACGGCCCGGTGACCGTGACGGTCAACGAAAACACGGTGGCTGACTTCGTCGGCAACCAGAACACCGCCTCGAACACCGCCACTGTCGAGTACTGGAACGCGGCCGGACCCCTCTGCGTCGTCGCCCTCGGGGCCGGGCACACCAATCCCACCCGCGTGTACCCGATCCCCTTCACCGCCACCTTCTCCCGCGCGGTCACCGGCTTCACCGGCACCACCAAGATCGCCGTGACCAACGGCAAGGTCACCACCGCGCCCGCCACGACGAACGGCGGCCTCACCTATAGCTTCATGGTCACCCCCAACGGCGAAGGCGAGATCACCGTCCAGGTGCTTGCCGCCGCCGGCAAGGACGCCATCAACAACAACAGCCAGGCTTCCAACGTGGCCGCTGTCGTCTACGACACCGTCGCCCCGACCGCCGTCATGGCCAACCTGCCCGCCAACCCTACCACCGACAAGACCCTCAACGTCACCGTCGGCGGGGCCGGCGTGGTCGCCTACACCTGGAAGCTCGACAGCGCCGCCGAAAGCGCCGTGACTCCTGTCGCCACGCCTATCACCGCCGGCAGTCTGGCGGACGGCTCCCACACTCTCCGGGTCTGGGGCATCGACGCGGCCGGCAACAAGCAGGCCGTCGCCACCACCCATACCTGGGTCATCGACACGACGCCCCCGACCGCCGTCCTGACCAACCTGCCCGCCAACCCCACCAACAGCAGCGCGCTGAACGCCACCGTCGGCGGGACCGGAGTCGCCACCTACACCTACAGCCTTGACGGCGCTCCCGAGAGCGCTCCCATCGTCGCGGCGGTTCCCATCGCCGCCGCCGGACTGGCCGACGGCCCGCACACCCTCGAGGTCTGGGGCATCGACGCCCTCGGCAACAAGCAGGTCGTTCCCACCGAGTACACCTGGACCGTCGACACCGTCGCCCCCGTCGCCGCGCTGTTTGGCACCCCCGCCAACCCGACCAACGTCACCAGTCTCAGCGTCACCGTCGGCGGTGCCGGCGTCGCCCGCTACACCTATTCGCTCGACGGCGCTCCCGAGTCCGCGTCCCGCGCCGTGGCGGTCCTCATCACCGCCACCGGTCTGGCCAACGGCCCCCACACCCTCCAGGTCTGGGGCATCGACGCGGCCGGCAACAAGCAGGCACTTCCCACCGAGCACGTCTGGACCATCAACACCGTTCCGCCCGTCGCCGAGCTGGTGGCCGGCGCTCCCGCCAATCCCACCAACAGCACCGAGCTGAACGCCACCGTCGGCGGGGACGATGTGGCGAAATACACCTACAGCCTCGACGGCGGGGCCGAGAGCGCTCCCACCAACATCGCCGTCCTCATCTACGCCGACAATCTGGCGGATGGCGAGCACACCCTCCGGGTCTGGGGCATCGACGCCCTCGGCAACAAGCAGGCCGCTCCCACCGTGTACACCTGGACGGTCGATACCGTCGTCCCCGTCGCCACCCTCACCGTGCTCTCCGGCACGCCCACCTTCGAGAACCCCATCCGCTTCCGGATGGACTTCACCAAGGACATGGCGGACTTCGCCGCCGGCAGCCTCGTGGTCGCCAACGGCACCGTCGCCGACTTCGTCGCCGTATCCGCCAAGAGCTACACCTTCAGCGTCGTGCCCACCGTGGCCCGCGGCTTCGAGGTGGTCGTCACCGTCACCCTGCCGGCCGGCACCGCCCACGACCTGGCCGGCAACGCCTGCGCCGGCGTCGAGCGGGTGGTGAACTTCTTCACCGAGCCGCCCGCCCGCGTCACCCTGGTGCCCAGCGCCGCCGCCGTGCCCGTGGGCGGCACCTTCACCGTCGGGGTCTACGTCAAGGAACTCAGCGACGCCGCCAACGGCTTCCGCGGTGGCCCGCTCGACCTCCACTACCTCCAGACCCGCGCCCAGCTCCATCCCGAGCTGGCCTTCAACTACGACGGCGTCTTCGACCCGAAGGCCCTGCTGAGCGCCGCCTTCACCGGCAGCTACACCTCCGGCAGCGTCAACCAGACCGCCGGCCACATCGACGAACTCGGCGGCGCCACCACCGCCGACAACCTCGGCGAGGGCGAGCTGCCCGGCGAGGCGCCCCAGGGCGTCCTCTACGCCACCATCCCCTTCGTGGCCACCACCCCCGGCGCCTTCACCATGAACGCCGCCGCCGCCCAGTCCGGCCTCACTCTCACCCCGCCCGTCGGCAACCTGCCCGTCCAACTGGTGGACTACGGCGCGGCGATCACCGTCCAGATCACCACCACCGCCACGCTGAGCGTGGTGGGCACCGCCGTCTTCTCCGAAAACGGCGGAACGGCCACCGTCCGCGCCACCCTGGCCCATGCCGCCAGCGAGAACGTCACCGTGAATCTCGCCTTCGCGGGTACCGCCGTCCATGGCACCGACTACACCGCCCCCGCCGCGATTCTCATCCCGGCCGGCGGCACCACCGGCACCGCCGTCCTCACCGGCATCGACAACACCACCTACACCGGCAACAAGACGGTGGTGGTGAGCATCGGGGTCATCGCCCCCGTCGCCTACCAGCCAGGCGGCGCTGCCGTCACCCTGACCCTCACCGACGACGACGCCCGCGGCGACCTCACCGGCGACGGCCGGGTGGACTACGCCGACTTCATCGCCTTCATCGGCGCCTACGGCAACTCCGTCGGCCAGCCGTACTACAACCCCCTGGCCGATCTCAACCAGGACGGCGTGGTGAACTACTACGACTTCGTCCTCTTCATCGGCCTCTACGGCACCGACTACACCGTCCCGGGCCGCGGGATCGTCCGCTCCGGCATGCGCGCAATCGATAGCACCGCCGCGATCACTCTGGTTGCCCCGGCCGAGGTGCGCCAGGGCGAGACCTTCACCGTCGAGGTCTTTGTCCGCACCTACGACAGCCACGGCTTCGGCGGCGGCGACTTCGATGTCTTCTTCCCGAGCGCCCAGCTCGAATATTCCCTGCCCTTTGTTCACGGCCAGATCATCCAGGCACCGTTCACCATGATTACCGGTGGAACCCTTGCGGACGGGCGCATCGTGGATCTGGGCGGCGGGGTCGTCGGTCAGTCCGGCCTCGGCTACACCGCTCCGATCCGCTACGCCGTCCTCCAGTTCGTGGCCGCCGAACCCGGCCTCGCCACCATCCAGACGGCGGCGGGAACCTACGGCCTCACCACCGTGGGCAACGGATCGATCCCCGCCGCCAACACCACCTTCGGTTCGGTCTCGGTGAACGTGGTGGCCAACTCGGTGCCGGTCGCCGACGACCTCGTCGTCTCGACCGAGGTCAGCACCCCGGTCACCTGCGTCCTCACCGCCAGCGACGCCGACGGCGACGCCCTCCAGTTCACCCTGCCCGGGCAGGGGACTCCGGGCTACCCCGCCCACGGCACCATCGCCTTGGCCCGCGACAGCGCCAGCGTGGTCTACACCCCCGCCGCCGGCTTCGTCGGCAACGACCGCTTCACCTTCACCGTCGACGACGGCCGCGCCACCGCCACCGGCACCGTCACCGTCCTGGTCGGCGGTCTCACCGCCCAACTGACCATCACCAGTGGCACCGGTCCCTACGACACCTTCACCTACGGTCGCCGGGCCGGCGCCAGCGATGCCGCCGTGGTGAACGAGGACTTGCCCGCCGCAGGCCCGCTGCCCACTGGCGGCGAAGCCTACTTCCAGGTCGCCGAGGGAATCAGCACCAAGCTCCGCCACGACTTCCGCCCCCTGGCCACGACCACCGTCTGGCAGCTCGGCGTCACCGTCCCCGCCGGCGAAACCTGGCGGATTTCCTGGAACGGCAACGGCCTGCCCGAGACGGGCAGGGCCATCCTCGCCGCCTGCGACGCCCTCTGGTCGCCCGTCGGCGAAGCCTCCAACCTCCGCGCGGCCGGCGGCATCGACGTGGTCAACGCCACCGCCCAAGCGGCCACCTTCCGCTTCGTCGTCATCGTCTCCGAGACCGTCGAGGCCACCTACAACCTCAGCCGCGGCTGGAACCTGGTCGGCGTGCCGATCGCTCCCGACGCCGACTCGGCGGCGGACTTCCTCGCCGACGAGAACCTCTGGGCCATCTACCAGTGGAGCGAAACCGACGGCTACACGGTGCCCACCGGGCTCCAGGCCGGCGGCGGCTACTGGGTCTACGCCATCGAGGACACCACCCTGACCCTGGCCGGCATGCCCTGGGTCGGCGGCACCATGCTGCCCGCCGGCTGGAATCTGGTCGCCGCAGGCGGAACCGTCGCCGGCCAGAATCCGCTCAGCTCCTGGGTCTGGAGCGCGGCCACCATGACCTACGGCAAACCCGGCGAGGGCGCCGCCCCCGCCACCAGTGGAGTGTGGATCTACCTGACCGAGGACACCGCCATCTGGAGCAGCAACCGCTAGACAACTCCCCGCCGGTGCGCCCCGCCGGGCACCGCCATCGCTCCCCGCCGGAGCGGGCGGTGCCTGCCCGGCGGGTGCCGGCCGCTTTTCCTCGACCGCCGGGCTCGAAAAATGGTCCGCAGCGAGTAAAGTGACTCTTCCCTTCTCGATTCTGCAAAAACGAGAAGAAAACCAGCAGAAAAGACGAAGAATTTGGACGAACAAGCCGATTTTCTTGGCATCCTGCCTGCTACGGAGCCGCGAGTAGGGCGCGCTGCCCGGCCGACTGCCGGGGCCAGCGCCGCCGCCCGGTATTTGTCGCGGAACGGTTCCGCCCGGGACCGCTCCAGCACGAGAAGAGCATCTATGCCGATTCCAAACGTGCCGACCAACCGAAACAACCAGGACACCCGGAGCCCGTCGCGCAGTTGCGTGCGACCGGGCCTGCCCGAGGTCCGGTCGTTTTCCCAAGACCCACGCCCCGTCGGCCCCCGTGGCCACGGCATGGGCGAAACCAGACGGGGCTGAACATGATGACGAACACATTCACATACGATCGTTTGCGCGGGAGACACTCTATGAAGTCGAAACATGCAGTGCGTGGTCTCTGGGTCCGCAGCCTTGCCGGCCTGGCGTTGCTGGCCTGGACTGCCGTGGTCTCCGCCGCCCCGCCCGCGCCCGGGGTGCATGAGTTCCGCCAGCCCGATGGCACCGTGCTCCAGCTCTCGCTGCACGGCAGCGAGCGCCTGAAGTGGTACCGCGACGCCGAGGGCTTCACCGTCCTCTTCGACCCGGCCAGCAAGAGCTTCGTCTACGCCGAGCTGGACGGGGAGGGCAGGGTGGTCGCCGGCAGCCGTCTGGCCGGGCAGGAAAACCCGGTCCGCGCCGGCCTGGTGCCCAACCTGGTGCCCGCGCCCGCCGCCGCCGCCCGCGCCGCCGCCATTGCCGCGCCCACCCTCCAGGTCGGGGCCGACAATCCCTACGGCGTCTCCGCCATCGGCACCATGAAGAACCTCGTGGTCCTCGTCGATTTCCCCGACCTGCCCGCCGTGCGCAGCCGGAACGACTTCGACCGCCTCTTCAACGAGGTCAACTACAACGTGGACGGCGCCCAGGGCTCCGTCCGTGACTTCTATCTGGCCGCCTCCTACGGGCAGTTGACCATCGACTCCACCGTCACCGACTGGATCACGATGGACAACGGCTACGCCCACTACGACGAGGACTACGGCGATGTGCGCGCCCTGGTCGCCGAGGCCCTCCAGAAGCTCGACGCCTCCGGCTTCGACTTCAGCACCATGGACGGCGACGGCGACGGCTGGGTGGACGGCCTGACCTTCGTCCACGCGGGCTTCGGCGAGGAGGCCGGGCACCCCGACCCCTTCGTCATCTGGTCCCACTACTGGTCCCTGGCCGCGCCCGTCACCTACGACGGCGTGCAGATGCAGCCCTACCACATCAATCCCGAGCTGCGCGGCATTTCCGGCACCGAACTCGTCCGCATCGGCGTCATCTGCCACGAGACCGGCCACTTCATCGGCCTCCCCGACCTCTACGACTACGGCTACGACAGCGCCGGCGCGGGCGACTTCTGCCTCATGGGCGGCGGCGGCTGGAACGGCCTCAGCGGCGGCACCACCTACTACGACGCCGGCCGTCTCCCCGCCTTCTTCAGCGCCTGGTGCAAGTACAAGCTCGGCTGGGTCGTCCCCACCAACCTCGCCAGCGGCGGCAACTTCAGCCTCAGCACCATCGCCACCAACCAGAGCATGGGCCTCATCCGCGGCCAGAACTGGGACACCAAGGAGTATTTCCTCATCGAGAACCGCCAGGCCGTCAGTTTCGACGCCGGCCTGCCCGGGCCCCAGCGCGGACTGCTCATCTGGCACGTCGACGAGAACCAGACCAACAACAACGACCAGACCCACTACCTTGTGGACCTCGAGGAGGCCGACGGCGTCCAGCAGCTCGAGATGAGCCCCTCCTACGGCGGCAGCGCCGCCGACTACTTCCGGGCCGGCAACAACACCGCCTTCACGGCGGACAGCAACCCCTCGAACGAAAGCTACGCCGCCATCCCCCTCGGCTACAGCATCACCAACATCTCCGCCAGCGGCAGCACCATGACCTTCACCGTCGAGGACCGCAGCGGCCCCGGCGGCAGCATCTTTGAAATCGCGCCCCAGGAAACCAATACCCGTTCCGACGCCACTCTCTTCCAGGACGCCAGCGGCGTCACCCACGGCGCCTACGTGGACCGCGTGAACTGGACCGTCAAGTACGTCCAGAGCGGTTCCGCCAGCCAGGGCAAGGCCTGGGGCAATCCCGTGGTCGCGACCAGCGGCACCTACCGGTTCATCGACCCCCCCCAAATCTTCGGCGAGGCCGGCAGCATCATCCACATCGTCTTCGCCGCGGTCAACACCGCCGGGGTCTCCCGCATCTTCCACACCTTCAGCACCAACGGCGGCGAGGACTGGTCCGTCGACGCCATCGTCTCCGGCGCCGACCTGTCCGCCTCCTATCCCTACCTCCACGTCGTCGAGAACACCACCAATCCCGACCTCAACGTCCTGCACCTGGCCTGGGCGGCCTCCCTGTCCGGCGGTCCCTACACCTACGACACCACCCAGGGCGACCTGCTCGTCTCCGATCCCGGCGCCACCGCCGTCAGCGGCACCACCACCGGCAAGCTGCTCGAAAACCTGGGTCTCGTCGCCGCCTGGTTCGACGCGGACGGCAACCGCCGCTACAGCGCCGGCGACAGCGTCTGGATCGAGCCCGCCGCCTCCGCCAATCTGATCTTCGACGGCGCCGAGACCGTCGTCAGCGGCACCGCCATCCCCGCCGTCGGCACCGTCGCCACCGGCATCCTCTACGGCGCCGCCTTCGAGGATGTCAGCCCCAACAACAACCAGTACAACGCGGGCGAGGTCTTCTGGGTGGACAGCCGCTCCGTCCGCTACGCCCGCATCGCCAAGTCGGGGACGGCCTGGGGCGTCACCACCCCCACCACCGCGGCCGCCAACGTCGCCCCCCACGTCCTGGGCTACAACCCCAAGCTCACCGTCAGCGGCACCGGCATCTACGCCGCCTATTTCGCCACCGCAGGCGGAGCCGGCCGCATCGACTATGCCCGCAGCATCAACGGTGGAACCAGTTGGAATCCGCCGGAAACCGTCGCCAACCTGGCCACCAGCGACATCGTCAGCCCCGCCATCGCCATCTCCGGCGGCAAACAGATCATCGTCACCGACGAGCAGCGCGCCGTCACCCCCACCGCCCGCCTGCATGTGATGTGGGGCGACAGCGTCGCCCCCGCCCAGCAGCTCCGCACCAAGTCCGTCGCCCTGGCCACCGGCTCCTTCGTCGGCGTTCCGGAACTGCCCGTCGGCACCGGGGACAACAATCTCATCGCGGGCAACGCCGTCCTTGACCTCCAGGCCCGCCCCGACAAATACGGCAACATCCACCTGGTCTACCAGAACGACATCCCCTCCCTCATCTACTACCGCGTCTTCTCCTCCCGCTATCAGCACTTCGGCCTCGATCCCCAGTGGGGCACCCGCTCCCGCGAGCTGAGCGGCACCGGCGTCCGGCTCGACAGCCTCGCCGTCGGCCCCCGCGGCAACGCGGTCATCAGCTACACCTTCGGCAACATCACCGGCATGGTCGATCCGCCCCCCTACATCCTCGGCGTCGAGCAGTTCGACATGAACAAGAGCGGCGCGATGGACGCCCTCGTCGTCACCCTCTCCGAAGACATCAACGACGCCACCATCACCCGCGGCGAGAACGACCAGCTCCAGTTCGTCTTCGCGTTCTCCACCAACAACTGCATCAACTTCGACCGCACCACCGACGCTGGCGGCGCCGCCCTCGAAGGCACCTCCGATCCCCTCCTGCCCAGCGACAACGTCATCACCCTCCTCACCGACGACCTCTCCCACTTCGGCACCCGCGCCGCCAGCATGGGCTTCACCACCAAGCCCTACCGCTATCTCGACTTCGCGGGCAACCCGATTCCCACCGTGGCCTTCGGCGGCATCCAGGTCTACGACCGCGCCGGCCCCGTGCCCCTGGCCTCCTACCAGCACGACACCAACAACAACGGCAACGTCGACGTGGTGGTGGTCCGCTTCTCCGAACCCCTCAACGACGCGACCGTCAACTTCGCCAAGGCCAAGCAGCAGTTCCGCATCGCCGGCGCCGACGTGCTGACCAACATCGACAATGTCACCGACGCCGCCGGGCTCGCCCCCGGCAGCATGTTCCTCTTCGGCCAGCTTCCCCAGTTCAGCCCCACTTCCGCCTACTATCCCGTCAACGAGCTGGGCGTCATCGACCCCGGCGCCGCCAACGACGCCTTCATCACCCTCGTCACCGACGACTGGAGCGCGCCCGTCCGCAACACCAACACCAAGCAGGTCGTCTTCACCGCCGTCGCCGGCAACTTCCAGGACGTCCCCGTCGGCGGCAACCCGCCCAACGACGGCGTCGGCCGGACCATCCCCGTCAACCACGACTTCGCCGCCCCGGTCCTGCTCGACGCTCTCCAGTTGGACGGCGGCCGCTTCCAGCCCAGCCGCAGCGCCAATCCCGACGGCCTTGTCGACGATGTGGTCCTCACCTTCTCCGAGGCCATGCGCGACCTCACCTTCTTCAACAACGATACCGCCGTCATCCAGCCGGGTTCCATCAGCATCGACCTGTCGCCCACGTTGGCGCGGCGCCAAACCGCTGACTTCTGGACCATCGGTCTCTCGACCCAGATGAATTGGTTCGACCGCACCACCACCTATGGTGCGAGTGCCTTCCCCTTCGACAACTACTACGATCCCCGCATCAACGACGACGAGAAGGTCACCATCACCCACCAGGATGGCGAGATCGCTCTGGGCACCAATATCAAGAGCATGCGGTTCTACCAGTATGTGGCGAACACCAGATTCATCTTCTCGCCAGGCGCGTATCGCTATGTCAACGTCAGGACCATCGGCTCCAGCAATCCGCAAAACTGGTACTCCAGCCAGGCGTCGAGCCAGGCGATGCGCTACCCGCAGGACTTCCCGACCTCCGGGAACGGAATCCCGACCGACGGCGTGGGCGACGACGAGGTGGACAAGCTTCTCAATCAATATGGCGCTTCATCGAACCAGGAATTGCTTACCGGCGTGACTGTCCTCGCCGTCTCCGGCGGGTCAATCTGGGTGGATACCACCAACGCCATCGAGGACACGGGGCCGGACACCTGGTCCAGGTTCCCCGAGCGCGACGAATTTATCGCCTACGACAGCAGCGGGGCGAATCCCAAGCACTATCGCAACCGCTCCTGCATCTTGGCCCTTCGCTACGATACCACAACCGGCCGCCTGCAATGGGGCTGGCCGATTCCCAGTGACAGTTCTAACCCGTTAACGATCCAGGTGTCGAACCTCCCCGGACCGAGGATCATCAAACTCTATGAGCTGACTCCTGCTGGCAACGCGGGTCTCGGCTACCCTCCCTCCTCCGAACGCTACATCTACGTCTACGTCGATCCCGCCAAACTGCCCAAGGCCGACGCCACCACCGGCCTCGTCGTCAACTACGTCCGCCTCTTCGACTACGGCATCAACATGTTCATGGGCCGCGATGGCCGCTATCCCCTGAACACCCTGACGGATGTTCCCGAGACCGACAAGGCGGCCCCCGTGCCCCTCGAAGCCAGCCTCTTCGACACCGACGAGGACGGCATGATCAACGAGGTGGTGATCCGGTTCAGCGAATCGATGAACGACACCTCCATCACCGCCCTCACGGCCGGCCAGTTCGGTCTCGACCTCGACGGCGACGGCGAGATCGACGTGTATCTCGGCAGCGTGGACGACGTCACCGACCCCTCCGGCGGCTCCCTCACCCGCAACACCCTCGACCCCCAGGTCAGCCCCTTCTCCGACGTGGCCGTCAACCCCAACGCCCCCTGGCTCTACCTGAGCGACACCGGCAACCGCCGCATCGGCCGCTACCAGACGGGCGGCATCCTCGACCACGGCCAGTACCTGAAGCCGAACGACCCCGAGAGCCTGAGCGCCTCCAAGGGCATGGCCTACGTGGCCGACGAATTCCCCCTGGCCGTGGCCAACATCGCCGCCAAGACCAGCGTCTACGTGGGCGGCACCGAATACATCTTCGCCCTCGACCCGGTCGCCGGCCAGTTGCGCAAGTACACCGCCTCGACCGCTCTGGAAGTGGTCGCCGGCTGCTTCCCCTGCACTCTGGCGATCGACGAAACCAGCCGCATCGCCGCCGCCCGCGACACGGCCGACGGCCTCATCTACCTCGTCGTCAGCACGACGGACGGCCGCATCCTCAAGATCAACGCCACCACCGGGCAGACCACCGCGGTCGCCGACTTGGCCGGCGTTACCGCCCTGACCACCCTCGACGACATGGTCTTCGTCGCCACCGCCACCGCCGTGACCAAGCTGAACCTGACCGATCTCGCCGCCAACGCCACCTTCGCCCCCGTCGGCATCACCTCCGTCGAGGCGATTCTGGCCACCCCCAGCGGTCTCTTCGTCGCCGCCAACGGCATCGAAGTCCACAAACTCAACCTCGCCACCGGCGCTCCGGTTGGCGCGTTTAATGCCGGTGCCGCGGTGGTTTTGGCTGATACCGCTTCCGCCCTGGCCGTGAACGCCGTCGATCTCTTCGTCGGCCTCGCCAACGGCGTGGTCGCCAGGTACAGCCAGACCACGGGCGCTGCTCCCCTCCCTGCTGACTACACCGCTCCCGACCTCGGCGACGACCCCGTCACCCGCCTGATCGCCACCGATGCGGCCGTCTTCGCCCTCGTCCCCGTCCCCGGCTCCTCGCGCATCGTCCGGCTTGCGGTTGACGGCGGCACCCCCGTCTTCACCACCACCGTGCCCGCCACCCTCGGCCTCCTCACCCGCACCCGCGTCGAGGGGAACTACTACCTCCTCGCCACCGATCTGGCGGCCGGCACCAAGTACTCCTTCGACCCGGCCACCGGCGCCCCCGCCGGCTTCGACGTGCTCTACGTCGCCGACGCAGGCAACGACAACATCCGCAAGTTCCGTCTCGACGGCACCAACGAGGGCCTCGAAGTCCGCGGCGCCGGCTTCCCCCTCACCGGCGAGACCGAGGACGACTACGGCTTCAACGAGCCCTTCGACGTGGTGGTCGACAGCCACGGCTGGGTCTTCGTCCTCGACCGCCAGAACAACCGCATCGGCCGCTTCTTCTCCGACGGCACCCCCCATGGCGCCGCCGGCATCGCGGGCATCAACTTCATCGCCCCCACCGGCACCCTCGCCCTCAACAAGCCCCGCGCCCTCGCCATCGACGCCAACGACAATCTCTACGTCGCCAACACCGGCAACAACTCCGTCCGCGTCTTCCACACCAACGCCCCCTGGACCCTGAACGCCCCCACCGGCACCATGACCGTGCGCTTCGTGGACGGCTCCGCCTTCCTCTCGCCCCGCGGCATCGCGGTCGCGCCCGACGGCAGCGTGGTCTACGTCGCCGACAGCGGCAACAACCGGGTCGTGGCCTTCACCGCCGCCAGCTACAACGCCCTGGCCGCAACCGCCGCCAAGCCCGCCGGCTCCGCCTATCCGATCGCCAACCTCAGCAACCCGACCGGCGTGACCCTCTACTCCGCCGCCAACACCCTCTATGTCATCGAGGCCGGCGCCGTCCAGGTCCGCAACCGCCTGGGCGCCTACACCGCCAGCACCGGCGCCACGGTCAACCAGGAACTCTTCGCCATCGGCTTCACCGGCGCCAACGACGAGTGGGTCACCCTCCACCTCACTCCCGAGCAGACCGCGCTCCTCCAGGCCCTCCTCGGCACCGGCGCCTTCGACGGCCAGAACATCCGCGTCATCTTCGAGCCCAACCCCGACACGGTCACCTGGACCGACGGCGTGGGCAACGAGGTCAGCGTCAGCCCCCTCAACGTGATCGACTACGCCGCTCCCCGGATCAAGCTGGTCCAGCTCTTCGACAGCAACCGCAACGGCAACATCGACCAGGCCGTCGTCACCTTCACCGAAGACCTCAACAAGAACACGGTCAGCACCCTCAACGCCCAGCAGTTCCGGCTCGGAGGCATGCTCTTCACCCATGTGGACCGCACCACCGACCCCACCAACGGCCTGGTTCCCGACGGCACCATGATCCCCGTCGTGCCGAACTACTACAACGGCCAGCTCTCCCGGATCGTCCTCTTCCGCCAGCCCGAGGCCGCCATCGGCACCGCCAAGGACACCTTCGCCTTCACCGCCCTGCTCGGCTCCTTCCAGGACACCTCCGGCAGCGCCGCCAAGCTCGCCGAGGAACTGGCCTCCGTCACCGTCCGCGCCGACAAGGTCGCCGACCTCGCGCCCCCCGTCCCGGTCCGCGCCGTCCTCTCCCCCTGGCCCGTGGTCAACGGCCGCCTCGTCCCCAGCGGCGCCACCATGCCCTACATCGACGTGACCTTCAGCGAGACCATCGAGGTCATCCTCCTCGCCCTCAACAACGCCCAGTGGACCGTCGTCAACCCCCTCGGCGCGACCGTCGCCCTGGGCGACACCAGCTACTCCGTCGTGGATGAAACCACTCTCCGCATCACCTTCAACGTCGGCCCCCAGGGCACCGATGCGCAGAACTGGATTTCCGGCACCACCATCAACCTCGTCCCCGCCGGCAGCTATGGCATCCGCGACTTCGTCCCCAACACCTCCGTCCCCAACTCCGTCCCCGTTCCCATCGAGGGGCTGGAAGACACCGCCGCCGGCGCCCCCGAGTTCGTCCGCGCCGCCGCCCTCGACGTCAACGGCAACGGCTATCTCGACCAGATCATCGTCTGGCTCGACGACGAGCTGATGACCGCGGCCGGCCACGGCAAGCCCAGCCTCGCCGCCTTCACCGTCACCGACGCCAACGGCACCATTCTCCCCGTCGCCGACGCGAGCGTGGTCCGCAACCGGGTCGAAATCCTGCTCGCGGACGACCGCGGCACCACCGGCTCCCCCCGGCTCGCCTACAACCCCGCCGCCGCCGCCGTCAAGGTCCGCAGCATCTCCACCGCCGCCGCCGCCGCGAACTTCGGCTCCGCCACCGCCCTGGCCATCGCCGACTTCGCCCGCCCCGTGCCCACCGCCGCCACCTCGAGCAAGGCGCTCGACGAGAACGACGTGGACGCCAACACCACCTTCACCGTCACCTTCAGCGAGGCCCGCGTCGGGCTCCACGCCACCGATCCCGCCACCGCCGCCGACTGGCTGTTCCCCGAATCCACCTTCCCCTCCACCGCCACCGTCGCCTTCGCCGCCGACGGCGACAATCTGGTCCGCATCGCCTTCACCACCCCGACCTCCAGCAACGACTGGTCCCAGGGCGACCGCCTGAACATGGCCGCCAACCTCGGCGCCATGATCCCCGCCGCCGCCGGCAACGCCGCCTACTACGTCGAGCACACCGCCGCCGCCTCCGTCCTCCGCAAGGTCGTCACCGCCGTCTCCGCCGACCTCTTCACCTTCAGCGACGTCAACGCCAACGGCATCTACGACCATGGCACCGACCTGGTCGTCATGAACGCCACCGGCGCCGCCGACGCCACCTTCAACGGTCGCCGCGGCACCTTCTACGACCTCCGTTTCGTCGATGCCGACAGCAACGGCGTCTACACGGCGGGCGAAGTCCTCTTCGCCGACCGCAACGGCAACGGCCTCTGGGACGGCACGCCCGACACGATGATCCTCGGCGACGCCCCCGTCGTCGGCACCCAGGGGCTCCGCCGCGACCTGCTCTTCGTTCCCACGCCCGCCGGCTGGACCGACTACCCGGCGGCCGGCAGAATCTCCGCCGTCGCCGCCGCCGGCGGCACCGTCTACGTCGCCGTCGGCGACCAGGTGCGCCTGCTGAACGCCGCCACCGGGGCGCCCGGCGTCACCGTCACCGCCGCCGGCACCATCGCCGACCTCGCCTTCGCCGACAGCAAGCTCTACGTCGCCTCGAACGCGGGCGGCACCGCCCATATCGAGAGCTTCCCCGCCGCCGGCGGCGCCCGCGTCTCCAACTGGGACGAGGCCGGCCTCGCCGTCCGCCGCCTCGCCGCCGCCGATTCCGGCGTCTACGCCTCGCTGCTCGCCGCCGCCCAGGGCGAAGTCCGCCGCTTCGACCTCTTCCTCGCCGCCGACTGGACCGCCGTCATCCCCATGGCCGGCACGCCCAGCGAGCTGATCCGCCCCGGCCAGATTCTCCCCACCGCCGACAGCGTCTACGTCGTCACCGACCACCGCAGCGAGAAGATCGTCCGCCTCGATCCGGCCACCGGCGCCCGCCTCGCCACCGGCAACAGCACCGGCTTCCGCGGCGTCACCGCCATCGTCCAACTCGGCGGCGACATCTACATCACCAATACCGGGGCCGGCACCATCGAGCGTTTCGATGCCGCCACCCTGGCCCTCGATCCCACCTACAACGTGACCATCGGCGGCTACGCCAGCGCCCTGGCCGTGAGCAACGGCGATCTTTTCGCGCTCGATCAGACCCGGGAAACCATCTCCCGCTTCTCGGCCACCGACGCCACGCTTGCCCCCGCCCGCCTGAATGTCCTGCCCGCCAACCTCTATCCCTGGAACGGCGTGCCCACCCAGTGGACCAGCGCGGTCAAGATTCTCGACTACGATCCCGCCGACGGCACCCGCCGCAACCCCGCCCGCCTCACCGGCGTCAGCCCCGTCATCCGCAACCTCGGCATCGACTATCCCGCCATCGTCGCCGGCGAGTCCCGCGACGACGACGGCGACGGCGATCTCGACCGCGTCATCCTCACCAGCGACATGAATCTCATGATCGTCGGCGACCCCATCACCCTCGCCACCGCCTTCGCCGTCACCGCCACCGAGACGGGCAAGCCCCTGCGCGTGGACAGCGTCGACGCCGGCCTCGTCGGCAGCGAACGCCAGGTTGTCCTCCACGTCTCCTGCATCGAGGACATCGCCGGGGTGGACACCCCCTTCGCCTACACCGGCCGCGTCACCGTGGCCTACGATCCGGTCGGCCTCCCGTCCTCGAGCATCCTGCGCAACACCAACAACATCCCGGTCAACGCCTTCGAAACCAGCGAAGTCAACGTCCTCGACCGCGCCGCCCCCGTCATCGTCGACGCCTACCAGACCGCCAACAACTATCTGGTGGCCAACAACATCATCGACGGCACCGCAATCCGCGTGGTCTTCAGCGAGAACCTGAACGCCAGCTTCGTCCCCCTCCTGAGCTACGACCAGACCTTCGCGGTCGCCACCGGCGGCACCGCCATCAGCCTCCCCGACGGCGGTTCGGTGATGTACACCTTCGCCGGCAACGTCATGACCATGACCTTCAACTTCGGCACCACCAGCGGCGACTGGCGGCCCACCACCACCATCAACCTCATTGCCGCCGGCAGCACCGATATTCTTGACAGCGTCGGCAACCCCGCCGCCGCCCGCGTCGCCGGAGTCACCATCCGCTACCTCCAGTTGGTGGACAGCGACGGCGACGGCATTCCGGACCCCTACGACCTCTATCCCGACGACCCGAGCAACGCCCTCGGCGACAGCGACGGTGACGGCCTCACCGACCTCGAGGAATACCTGGCCGGCAGCGACCCGAGCAATCCCGACACCGACGGCGACGGCCTCCTCGACGGCGACGAGGTCCATGTCCACGGCACCGACCCCACCCGCGCCGACACCGACGACGACGGCGTGAGCGACTGGTGGGAAATCTTCTACGGCACCAATCCCCGCTACGCCATGAGCAGCCCCGTCATGGCCCAGCGCGCCCTGAACTTCGCCCGCGTCCCCGACACCGGTCTCCAGCCCCCCTTCGCCGACCGCTTCGCCACCACCCCCGGCGTCGCCCCCGGCACCGCCGGCCAAAGCTGGACGGTCGAGGCCTGGCTCTGGCTCCATGCCGATCTCGACGGCACCATTGCCCGCTACGACACGGCCGCCGCCGGCACCCCCCGGGTCGCCCTCGAGGTCGGCGTCGAAAACGGCGCGCCCTTCGTCCGCTTCCAGACCGCCGGCGGCGCCGAGTACAAGGCCGGCGGCGACGGCACCGTGCCCGCCCTCGCCACCGGCGAGTGGAACCATGTGGCCGCCGTCTGGAGCCCCGTCCTCAGCAACGGCGCCCCCCAGCACAGCCTCAAGCTCATCGTCAACGGCGTCGATGTCTACGCCCTCGCCGTCCACGAGCCCCCCGTCGGCAACGAAGGGGTCATGACCCTCTTCGCCGACTTCGACAACGGCCTGGTCGACGAATTCCGCTTCTGGCGCACCGCCCGCAGCCAGGCGGAAATCCTCGCCAACATGGAGCGCATCATCCAGGAAGGCAGCGACGCCAACCTCCTCGCCTACTACCGCTTCGACGACGGCGGCCTCGCCATCGAGGACTTCGGCGGCGGCCCCGCCACCCGGCGCATGGGCAACCCCGCCTACTGGATTCATAGCGACGACTATCCCACTGTGAGCGACGCCAACGGCGACGGCCATGCCGACTGGGTCACCGGCCAGACCTGCGCTCTGCCCGAGCATCCCGCCTTCCGCAACAACGGCCGCGACACCGACCGCGACGGCTACGTCGACGACGGCAGCGGCAGCAGCGATCCCGGCCTCGCCTACGCCATCATCCCCGGCTTCGACGGCATCCTCTACTCCGCCGTTCTCGGCGACGACGTGGCCCAGGACACCAATGGCGACGGCCTCGACGACCGCATCCTGCCCGGCCCCGACGGCATCCTCCAGTCCCTGCCCACCATGGACACCCGCGATCTGCTCCTCACCCGCGCCGCCTTCGAGCTGGCGGTCGCCAGCCCCGAGACCGACTGGAACAACGGCCTCGACGACGACGGCGACGGCTTCATCGACGACACCGACATCGCCAAGCATCTCGCAGGCTTCGACGATGTGGACGGCGACGGCCTCCCCGACTGGTTCGAGGAATTCTACACCCGCAACCGTACCGGCATGAGCCCCGAGGCCGACCCCGACGGCGACGGCCTCAACAACCTCTATGAATTCTGGTGCTGGACCAACCCCTTCGACGCCGACACCAACAACAACGGCATCGCCGACGGCGACGAGGACTTCGACGGCGACGGCCTCTCCAACCGCGAGGAACAGCGGTTCGGCACCCGTCCCGACCTGATCGACACCGACGACGACGGCCTCACCGACTTCGAGGAAGTCACCGGCATCGACGATCCCGCCACCCTCCTCAGCCCGGCCGGCCGCATCACCAGCCCCGTCTACAGCATGTCCCGCCAC
>LVAZ01000335.1 GCA_001603055.1 Victivallales bacterium Lenti_02 | reverse complement strand
GGCTGCGGCTGGGCGATCAACGCCAGAATGCGGCTCGACCGCAAGCAGCGCCGCCAGTTCACCCGCGCCTTCGCCTATCCGCCGGGCGTGGAGGGCACCCCCCAGCATACCCGCCTCAAGGTGCTCTCCGCCATTCTGGTTCTGGAACTGCTGGCCTGGCCGGTTCTGGTCTGGCTGAAGAACCGGCCCGTTCCCTAGGCTATTCGGCGCGGACGGGATTGCGCAGGGTGCCGATGCCGTCGATCTCGACCTCGATCACGTCGCCGTCGCGGAGGAAGACCGGCGGGTTGCGGGCCACCCCCACGCCGTCCGGGGTGCCGGTGAGCAGCACGGTGCCGGGCAGCAGGGTCATGGCGTCGCTGATGTAGCTGATCAGCTTGCGGACATTGAAGATGAGCAGGGCCGTGTTCGACTCCTGCATCACCTTGCCGTTCAGGCGCGAGCGGATGGCGAGGGTCTGCGGGTCGGCGAGTTCGGTCTCGATCCAGGGGCCGAGGGGGCAGAAGGTGTCGAAGCTCTTGCCCCGCGCCCATTGCTGGTCGAGGGTTTTCTGGCAGAGCCGCTGGGTGACGTCGTTGGCGCAGGTGTAGCCGAAGACGTGGTCGAGGGCATCGCGCTCGGAGACGTGGCGGGCGGTCTTGCCGATGACCACGGCCAGCTCGGCCTCGAAATCCACATGGTCGGGGGCGATGCGCGGCAGGAGAATCTGGTCGCCGGGAGCGGCGAGGGAAGTGGTGGCCTTGAGGAAGATCAGGGGCCGTTCGGGGGTGGGGGCCTTGGTTTCCTGGATGTGGCCCATGTAGTTCGTGCCGATGGCGATGATGTTGGGGGGCTCGACCGGCGGCAGCAGTTTCACCTGGGCCAGGGGCAGCGCGAGCCCGCCCTTCACGATGCCGGCGAAGGGCGGCTGGGCCAGACTGGTCACGGTTTCGTTCTCGATGACGCCGTAGTGGGCGGCGCCCTGATGCGCGAAGCGGCAAATCTTCATGGGATACCTATCCTTGGATGTTACAGCCAGCCGGTGGCCCGGGCCAGGAGGCGCGTGGTTTCCACGTAGTTGGTCCAGGACACATCGGCCGGCACGCCATGGTCGCAGCCGGGAATATAGCCTCCCTCCGCCACCACCGGAGCGATGCGCTCGATTTCGGCGCGGAGAGCGTCGCCGCCCTTGGCCATGGCCCGTTTGTCCACGCCGCCCCGGTAGGCCATGCCGCGCCCGAATTCCCGGCGGAAGGCGGCGATGTCGTTGCCCGCCGCCACCTCGACCGGGTCGCAGGCGTCGAAGCCGCACTCGATCCAGATGGGAATCAGCTCGCCGATGAAACCGTCCGAGTCCATCGCGTAGACCGGCACGCCGACCGCCCGGATGGTGTCGTGCCAGCGGCGGTAGCAGGGGACCAGGAACTCGCGGGTCATGGCCGGGGAGATCATCGAGTAGCCCTTGAAGGCCATGTCCTCGGAGAGGTGGACCTCGTCCGGCACCACCAGCGCCAGGGCGCGGCGCAGCAGGGCGTCGATGAAGTCGCTCCAGAACTCCACCATCTCGCGCACGAAGGCGGGATCGTCGAGGAACATCATGCACAGCCCCTCGAACCCGCACCATTCGCGCAGTTGCCAGAAGGGGCCGTGGAAGCTCCAGGCCAGATAATGCTCGCGGCCGGCCAGCCGGGGGCCGCGCACCTCGGCATCCTCGGGCAGACGCCGGGGGTCGGCCGCGTCGTACCGCCATTTCATCTCCTGCCAGTCCTCGCGGGACTCGACCGGGCAGCGAATCCAGCGGCGGGTGACGAAGTCGATGGCGTTGCGCAGGTAGACGGGGCTGAATTCGAGGCCGATCTCGCAGATGTTCCCCTTCCAGTCTTGGACCACCTGCGAATCGGCGCGGACCTCGAGCACCTTCTCCTCGAAGGCGGGCATCATCCGGTGGTCCACCGCGAATCCCGGCCCGCCCGCCGGCCACGGCAGGGTGCCGCCCGCCAGGCGGTAGGCGTATTCCGGATAGCCGCCCGGCGGCAGGCCCGCCTCGGGGAGACCCTCGGCATGCCAGCGGTTGCGGGTGGACTCCCGGCCGCCGCCAACCTGCAGCGGCACCCGGTCCGGTTTGCCGAAAAGCAGACTCGCCAATGTGCGTTCGCGCGGATTCATGCCTGTACTCCCGCGCCGGTCCAGCCCGGCGGCAAATGAATGCTCACTGTCGAATGGGAAAGAATCTGGCATGACAGCCGCAAACATCAAGCCCCCGCCCCGCCGCCACATTCTTCCCCGTTTCCCGGCAACGGGGATTGCAGGATCGGCCCGGCGGAGTATCGGTAAGACGGCGGCACGACCGCCCCCCCTTCTCCGCAATCCTACCTGCGAGGGTATTTCCATGAGCGTGCAATCCTGGCTTTCCACCTCCTGCACCCGCTGGTATCCGGCCAGCGAACCCTGCGCCTACCGGGCGCTCGCCCTCGAGGCCGCCCGCAACGAGCAGTTCAGCTTCCAGGTCGTTCTGCGCAGCGACGAGGCGAACACCCAGACCGTCCGCGTCGAGGCTGCGGGCCCCGATGGCTGGACGGTGCGGGTCCGCCGGGTCGGCTACGTGCCGGTGCGGCATCTGAACACGGCGCTGGCCTCGGGGCCCCTGGAGGTGGACGGCCTGGGCCGCATTCCCGGCTACGTGCCGGACCCCCTGTTCGAGGAAACGGCGGTGGTTCTGCCGGGGGCGGAAACCCATGCCTTCTGGATTACCGTGCGCCCCGCGCCGGACGCGGCGGCGGGCGACTACGCGGTCAACGTGCGGGTTCTGCCGGACCGGGGCAAACCCCAGCTCCGCTCCGCCAGGGTGCGCCTCCACAACATTCTGCTGCAACCCCGCCGCGACTTCTCCATGACCCACTGGTTCTACGCGGACTCCATCGCCGACTGGCATCGGATCGAGCCCTTCTCCGAGCCCTTCTGGCCCCTCTGCGAAGCCTACATGCGCAACTACGCGGAACACGGGTCGGACACCATCTACGTGCCGGTCTTCACCCCGCCCCTCGACGGGGTGAAGCGCCCCACCCAGTTGCTCCGCGTGTCCCGGCAGGGCGAAGGCGCCTACCATTTCGACTGGACCGACGTGCGGCGCTGGGTCCGCCTGGCGAAGTCCTGCGGCATCCACCAGTTCGAGTGGACCCACCCCTTCACCCAGTGGGGCGTCCGCCACGCCATCCGCATCTACGAGGGCCAGGGGCAGGACGAAACCCTGCTCTGGCCCCCCGAAACCCCCGCCACCGGCCCGGTCTACCGCAACTTCCTCGCCCAGTTCCTGCCCGAGATGAAGGTCTTCCTCGCCGGCGAGGGGCTGCTCGATTCCTCCTTCTTCCATGTCTCCGACGAGCCCCACAACGAGGAGGACAAGGCCAACTACAAGGCGGCCCGCGCCCTGCTCAAGGAACTCGCCCCCTGGATGAAGACCATGGACGCGCTGACCGACATCGCCTACGGGCGCGAGGGGCTCACCGACCTGCCCGTGCCCAGCATCCGCACCGCCCTCCAGTTCGCGCGCGAAGGCATCGAGTCCTGGTGCTACTACTGCTGCGGACCGCGCGGCAAATTCCTCAACCGCCTGCTCGACACGCCCCTGCCCAAGATCGCCATGCACGGCTTCCTCTTCTACCGCTGGCCCTTCAAGGGTTTCCTGCACTGGGGCTACAACTACTGGTTCCGCTCGCAGACCCGCGAGCTGATCGACCCCTTCAGCGTCCAGGACGGGCACAAGTGGCCGAACTGGGCCTTCGGCGACACCTTCGTGGTCTATCCCGGCCCGGCGGGCCCCATCGACTCCCTGCGCTGGGAGGTCTTCGCCGAAAGCCTGCAAGACTACCAGTTGCTCCAGACCCTCGGCCTGTCCCGCGACCACGAGCTGCTGGCCCCCCTGCGCGGCTTCGACGACTTCCCCAAGCGGGAAAGCTGGCGCAGCCGCGCCCGCCGCGAACTCTTCCGCCTCGCCGGCGAAGCCTGACCGGAACTCAGCCGATCATGTTCATCGTGCCCTTGTAGAAGGACACATCGAGGGTGATGATCATCGCGCCCTGGGTCTTGTCGAGCGCGCCGGTCACCGCCTCGATCCCGGCCACGAACCGCTGCTCCGCCTCGGCGGGAATCAGGGCCATCACCGTGTGGCTCACGTTCCGGTCCTCGCGCATGAAACCCAGAAAACTGGCGAACAGCGGCATGTTCGACACATAGGCGCCCATGCCTTTGGAATCGAAGATGGTCGCGCCCTCGATCCCCTGGTCGATGAGAAACTCCAGCACGCCCCGCAGGTCCTCCTCGTAGTAGAGGATGACGTAGAGCAGCTTGCGCTTGCCGCTGGCGGCCGGTTTCGTCTCGCCGTTCTCGGTCGCCCGGCACAGCACCTCGTGCAGAACCTGCGGCGAGGTCGTCTCGAGCAGTTCCGTCTTCAAGTTCCCCTGCGCGATGATCCGCGAGATGCTGGCCAGAATCTTCAACTGCTCGGCAACCCTGTCCTCCGGGGAGAGCACCACGAAAAACAGCCGCACCTTGCGCTTGTCGAGGGCCTCGAAAGGCACCCCCTTCGGGGCGACCAGGACGAAGACGACCGGATCGGCCAGCCGCGCCAGCCGCGCGTGGGGGATCGCGATGCCGCCGCCGATGCCGGTCGAGACCGCCGCCTCGCGCTCCATCAGCTTCGCGTGGAGTTCCGCCTCCGTCGTGCCCCCGAGCAGGGGGGACGACGCGGCCAGCGCGGCGATCTTCCGCAGCGCCTCGTCCTTGTCCCGGGCTGCGAAGTCCACCCGGATCAGCTCGCGCGCAATCTTGTCCGCGAATTCCATTACGCCTCCATCCGGTTGCCCTTGAGCACGGCCCGCCGGAGAAAGAACGGCGACACCAGCTCGTTGACGAATATGGAGATCAGCACGATGTTCACCAGGCTGGCGAGCACCAGGGAGACCCCGGAGTCCCCGCGCAGGGATTCGAGCGCGGGCGAGGTCTGGATCAGCAGCACGAAGCCGAGCGCGATGCCGCCCTTCGAGAGCATGCAGTAGCCCAGGTTCCGCCCGATCACCGCGTCGATCCCGCGCAGTCGGCAGCCCAGACTCGTGCTCCAGCATTTGCCGACGCCACGCAGCAGCATGTAGCTGCACGCCACCGCCAGCGCCGTGCCGCTCACAAAAACCGCCGGGTTGATCTCCAGGCCGGCGATCACGAAGAACAGCGCGTAGATCGGCGGCGTGAACGGCTCGATGGCGCGGAACACCCGCAGGTTGTTGGCCCCGGACAGATTCACCAGCACCGCGCCGGTGGCCATGTTGACCAGCAGCGGCGAAAAGTGCAGAACCAGCGAGACGCCGGTGGTCACGCACACGAACCCGATGCTCACGATCATCAGTTCGTTGTGGGTCCGGATGCGCCGGGCCATGACATTCAGCGGCAGGGCGCACAACGCCCCGAAACCCAGCGAGAGCAATATCTCGAACAGCGATTTGTGCAGCAGGGAGTAGGAGTCGCCGGCGCCCAGGATGTTGGTGACCAGCGTGAACGCCAGACCGAAGATCACCACCGTCACCGCGTCGCCCAGCGCCACCACGCCGAACAGATAGTCGATGAACCTGCCGTGCGCCCGCATGTGGTGGACCTCCGCCACGATGATCGCCGGCGACGTGGCGCAGGCGATGACCCCCAGCAGAATCGAGTACGGATAGCCGAGCGCCACCGAATCGAACACCGCGCGCAGCGCCATGCAGCCCAGCAGAACCACCCCGAACGTCCCCAGCAAATGGACGGCGGTGATGGTCGCCACGTCTTTCCCGATCCGCCGCATTTTGCGGACGGAGAACTCGCTGCCGATGGTGAGCGCCAGAAAACCGATCGCCACCTCCGTCACCGTGTGCAGCGACGCATTCATGTGGTGGCTCACAATCCCCGTGGTGAACGAGTTCACCAGCAGGCCGGCGAAAATGAACCCGCTGATTTCCGGAAGGTGGAGGCGGGCGGCCAGTTTGCCGATCAGATAGCCGAGCAGGAGCAGCAGGCCGATCAGAAACAGCGGATGCTCGGTGAAGAGATCGCGGAACTCGATGAGGGTCGCGGTGGTATGAAAAATCACGGGACACCAGTCCATCCAAAACGCAAGGCCATGCCCGACTTGCCTGACCGTTCGGGCATGTGGAAAATAACCCCGGCGCGGCCTAGCGCAAGAACCCGCCGCATTCCGGGTGCCCCGGACCGGCTTGCATCCCCCTGCTGCCGCGCTACCCTGATTGTCGGACCAAGGGGCGGAACAACACGGGAAATACCAGCCAAGCGAGGCCAAGCCATGCCGGACCCCACTCCCCTCGAACCGCGCGTCAGCATCGTCACCCTTCTGGTGGAGGACGTCCAGCGCGCCCGCCGCTTCTACGTCGACGGCCTCGGCTTCCCCACGGCGGCCAAACCGGGGGACGAATGGGTCGCCCTCCGGCTCAACGGGCTCTGCCTCTGCCTCTATCCCTACGACCACATGGAGCGGGAGCACCTGGCCCGCCGCCGGGACCGTCAAGCCGCCCTGGACCGCACGCTTCTGCCCGGCATCACCCTCGCCTACAACACCCGGGAACGCCATCAGGTCGAACAGGTGCTCGAACAGGCCGAACGGGCGGGGGGAACCATCGAGAAACGCCCCGAGGAAACCTTCTGGGGCGGCTACAGCGGCTATTTCGCCGATCCCGACGGCCACCTCTGGGAGGTCGCCTGGGCGGCGTGCTGGACGTTCAACCCCGACGGCAGCCTGGTCGTCTAGCCCCGCCTATTCCGCGTAGATCATCCGGCGGGTCATGCCCCCGTCCACCACCAGGTGCTGGCCAGTGACGAAGCCCGCCCCGGGGCTGGCCAGGAACGCGACCGCCGCCGCGATGTCCGCCGGCTCGCCGACCCGGCCCGCCGGATGCTGCCCGCGGTCGCGGTCGCTGTGCGCCGCCGCGCGGCGGCGGCTCGCCTTCTGCCAGGGACCGGTCTCGATCCAGCCGGGACAGATGGCGTTCACCCGGATGTCCGGCCCGAGACTGACCGCCAGCGCGTGGGTGAAGGACAGCATCCCCCCCTTGGCGGCGGCGTAGGCCTCGCCGTTCGGCTCCGACTGCAGGGCGCGGGTCGAGGAGATGTTGACGATGCTGCCCCGCCGCAGGCGCAGGCCGGGGACGGCGGCGCGGGTGCAGAGAAAGGCCCCGGTCAGATGGCCGTCCAGCAGCCGCCGCCAGTCGGCCAGGGCAAGGTGTTCGACGGGACCGGTCCCCGCGTTGGCGATGCCCGCGTTGTTCACCAGCAGATCGATCCCCGGCGGCTGCCCCGCCTGCCACTCCGCCAGGCGCGCGAACGCGGCGGCGACCGCCGCCTCGTCCCCCACGTCGGCCACCAGCGGCAGCAGCGGCGCGCCGGGAAAAAGTTCGGCCAGCTCGGCCAGCGCCTCGCCGTCGATGTCCAGCGCCGCCACCCGCCAGCCCGCCGCCAGAAAATGCCCGGCCAGCCCGCGCCCGATGCCCTGCGCCCCGCCGGTGACCACCGCCAATCTGTCCATGTGCCGATTCCTGTTCTGGGGTACAACCATCCCGAAACCTAGCCGGGATGGACAGTCGAGCAAACTGTCGGACCGCCCGCGAACTGTACAAGAAATGCGAAGCCCGCTGAAATAACCGCGAAAACACTGCGCAACGCCGCGACAATCCATGCGTCAAATTGCTGGAATGGCGAATGCTAAGCAAAACCGGAGTATTGCATTTTCAACAAAAATATGATATCTTACCTTCCCTTCATCCTGCGCCATGTAAGAGCCCAACAACCGAGGTCCCGCATGAACCACAGACACCGCCGCACCTTCACCCTCATCGAGCTGCTCGTCGTGATCGCCATCATCGCCATTCTGGCCTCGATGCTCCTGCCCGCCCTCCAGCAGGCCCGCGAGAAGGCCCGCACCATCAAATGCGCCGGCAATGCCAAACAGCTCGGCCTCGCCCTCTTCATGTACGCCGACAACAACCGCGAATCTCTCCACCAGCACCGCAACACGGCCAACGAATGGTCCTGGGCCGACCTCATCCTCCCCTACGTCGGCAACAGCCCGGAAGTCTTCATGTGCCCATCCCAGACGCGGGCTGGCAGCCGGGTCGGTCCCGTCACGAACGTCCTCACCCACTACGGCTGGAACTGGCGCCAGCTCGGCTCCGACACCTGGGCGCGCACCCTCGGACAAGTCACCCAGCCCTCCGCCACCATCGCCTATGGCGACTCCGCCAACAGCTACGTCATCGACTGGTACAGCCTCGGCGAGCGTCCCGCCAACGTCCACAGCGACGGCACGAATTTGACCTTCGTGGACGGACACGTCGAGTGGATGCGCCGCATCGCCATTTATACCGGCACGGACACCGCGGCCGGCGACGCGGCCACCACCACTCCCCAGGCCAGGTGGTTCCTGTACAACAAATAACCCACCACCACACCAGGCGGTTGGGCAGGACAGCAACCCTGCCCAACCGCTTTTCATATGAATGGGATGGCTCGTCTCCTTGCATAGTGGAGACGCGAAGCGTACATCAGTCTTCGATTTTTACACAAATGAGACACCTGCAAAACCCCGGCTAGTGGTGACCAGACAGGGTGTGGGCGAGTGGTCGCGGGCCGGCGAAGACGATGCCGCAGATTCGCCCCCGGGGGCGCGGTTTGGACCTTCATCGCGGCAGGCTCCACTTGGCCTCGGCGGTTCCGGTGCTTTTGGGCAGAGTCGGGAACGCGCGCCGAAGGATCAGCAGAGCCGAGCCGGCAGTTGCTCGGCGGCAATCGCCACGATGCCGAAAGCCAGTGGCAACCGCCGCGCGCCGGGAAAAAGGTTGGCCTTCTCGGCCAGCGCCTCCCCGTCGATACCCAGCGCCGCCACCCGCCAGCCCGCCGCCGGAAAATGCCCGACCGGCCCGCGCCCGATGCCCTGCGCCCCGCCGGCGACCACCGCCAATCTGCCCTGTGCCGATTCCTGTTCTGGAGGACAACTCTCCCCCGAAACGACACGGAATGGCGGTTTGGGCAAACCGCCGAGCCATCCGCGAACTGCGCAAGAAATGCGCAGCCTGCCGGAGGAACTGCGCAAATCCTGCTCACCGCCGCGCCGCGCCAGGCACCGGAACCGCTGGCACGCCATGTGCATATGGGTGTCTGACGGATTGGGCGCATCCTGCCCCGTTGGCGCGCAACCAACGAATGAATCGGGCTGGCGCGGACGAAACTCCACCCCTTCCCTGGCAAAAGATGGATGCTCAAAAACATACCCCGTCAAAACAAAGGTCGCTAAAACGGACGACTCGGAAGGATTATTGGCGAAAAGCCAGAATTCTTCCCGAAGGTCCCTTGAACCCGGCCGCCCCCCGCCGTACATTGTTTGTTACCGGTAGCCTGATGTGAATCCCTCACCCGCCGCAGAAAGG
>LVAZ01000334.1 GCA_001603055.1 Victivallales bacterium Lenti_02 | reverse complement strand
GATAGGCGGGGAGGTCGAGGTCGTCCTCGCGGTAGAGTTGTTCGGCGTCGCCGGGGAAATCCCGGTCGGGATTGCCGAAACGGTTGGGGCGGCAGGGGTGGGATTCGAGGGTGCGGCCGTCGCGGTGGGGGTTGTGGGAGCACCAGTAGAGGAAGAAGGGTTCGTCCTGCCGGATGAATGCGCGGCAGTTCTCGCTCATGCGCACATCGTCGCGCCCCGCGCCGGGGAGGACGGTGTCGAAGTGGAAGACCTTTTCGGGCGCATGGTGGTATTTGCCCGCGCGGCCGGTTCGGTAGCCCGCGCGGGAGAGCATGAGGGGGAGGCTGTCCACGTCGTCGAAGCAGGAGAAGTGATGGATGCCGTGCACATGCCCGTAGGCGCCGTTGGCGTGGTTCTGCAAGCCGGTGAGCATGACCGAACGGCTGGCGGCGCAACTGGCGGTGGTGCAGAAGGCGCTGGTGAACTGAACGCTTTCGCCGGCCAGGCGGTCGAGGTGGGGCGTGGCGGGACAGGTGGTGCCGAAGCAGCCGCCGTCCCGACCGTGGTCGTCGGCGACCATGAGAACGATGTTCGGCTTGGTTTGCACGGCGGTTGCTCCCGGATCAGCGTTTGGCGGGGAAGGCGGTGTAGTCGTCGAGGCACAGGGTCTGGCCGACCCTGGCCCAGGACAGGCCGAGTTCGTGGGGCAGGCGGCCGCTGTCGTAGCCCTGGATGAGGGCTTCTTCGAGACCGACGGCGACGGAGACCGATTTCAGGCCCTCGCCGGCCTGGACGACGGGGGAGAAGTCGATGATCTCGGGGACAGAGTCCTGGATGCCGTTCATGACCAGGGTGTGCATCGAGGCGGCTTCGGGACCGCAGGAGATGGTGCCCTCGCCGCGCACGGCGGCCACCGCGTCCCAGAGTTTCTTGGGGATGTTGGCCTGGGGGTCGCCGTAGTCCCGGCTGGTGCCGTCGGTGAATTCGGCGACAATGGTCTTGTTGGCACCACCGTAGCGGACGGTGCCTTTTTCAAATTCGTAGATGAATTCGGGACCGCGCTGGTGCTCGATGGCATGGGAGGTGTAGAAGAGAATCTCGGCCCCTCCCGCGACCGTGATACGGACGGCGGCGGTGTCGTAGTTGGTGATGGCGTTGGCCCGGTAGAGTTCGGCGGCGACGGTGCGGGGGCGGATGGCGCGGTCCACCTGGCTGCCGAGGACGTAGAGCATGTTGTGCAGATAGTGGGCGGTGGCGTTGTTCACCGGACTGTCGAGAATCCAGTTGCCCATGCGGTCCAGTTGCATGCCCGCCCAGGTGTTGCGTCCATAGTATTCCTTGTTGCGCGGCCAGAGAACGAGGGTGCGCAGGCGCTTGGGCGCACCGAAGCGTCCGGCCAGAATGTCCCCCTTGAGGGCCAGAATGGCTTCGTTGAAGGACCATTGATAGCCGGTGGCCACGAAGCGTCCGGCGCGGTCGCGGGCGGCGATGATCTGGGCGACCTCCTGGTAGGTGGCGCCGAGGGGCTTCTCGCACAGGACCGAGGAACCGTGGGCCAGGGCGGTGCAGGTCTGCGGGGTGTGCAGGTGGATGGGCGAGGAGATCACCGCCAAATCCGCCGTGTGCTTGGCGTAGAAGGCGTCGAGGTCCGGATAGATGGGAATGCCGAGGCTCTGCAATTCCGCCAGCCGGCGGCAGCCTTCGGCGAAGGGATCGACGATGCCGACGATCTGGCAGCCGTGGGCGGCCCCGTGGTCGAGCAGGGCGTTGACGTAGGTGTTGCCATAGCCGCCGACGGCGACGAGTACTATGCGGACCGGTTCGCTCATGGGAAGCAATCTCCTGGAAGAAGTTACAGGGCGATGCGTGTGCCGAGGTCGGCGGCGTCGCGGGTGCGCAGGGCGATCTCCGTGACGCGGAGGGCGTCCTCGGGGGAAATCAGGCAGACATGGTCGGGATCGAGGACGGAACGGGCGAAATCGGTGAATGGCCCGTGGGGCGGGGCCTGGGGTTCGATGTTTCGCACCCCGTCGGCGGTGATGAGTTGCAGGCCGAGGTCCTCGCGGATTTCGAGGGCGCCGCAGTCGCCGAGAATGCGCAGGCGGTCGTCGCCGTGGGTGGGGGCACCGGCGGGACGGAGGAAGTCGAAGCTCATGACGGCGGTGCCGCCGTTGGCCAGTTCGTAGAGGCAGGTGGCGGCATCCTCCATTTCCGGATAGTCCGGGCAGTGGAGCTTGCTGTGGTGGGAGACGACGGCGTGGTAGTCGATGCCGGTCACGTAGCGTACCCAGTCGATGGCATGGATGCCGACCCAGGGGGTGATGCCGCCGAAGGTCGCGCGGCGGCGGTAGAAGTCGGGCCGTTTGCCGCGTTTGTAGCTCTTCTGCCCGTAGGCCACGGTGGGGGTGCCGATGGTCCCCTCGGCCACCAGTTTCCGGGCGGTGTGGAAGGCGGGGGTATAGCGGAAATTGAGCATGATGCCGAGGGGGAAGCCCGATTGAATCCAGGCCTCGCGCACTTGCCCGAGGCTTACCAGATCGAGCGCCAGGGGCTTTTCGCAGTAGACGGCGATGCCTGCACGGAGGGCGGCAACGGTGATTTCCGCGTGGAGGTAGAAGAAGGGGTTCACCGCGACGATGTCCAGGTCCTCCTCCAGCAGCTCGCGGTAGTCGGCATAGAAGACGGCGGTTTCCCCGCCGATGCGGCGGAGGCGGTCGCCGTCCTCTTCCGCACAGCCCGGTGCCACGGCGATCAGGGCCGCGTCGCCGAGTTCGCGAATGCCTTCGGTGACATAGTTCGCGTGGCCGGAGGCACCGATCATGCCGATGCGGAGGGTCATTGCCGTTCTCCTGTCTGCCGCAGTTCGTCGCCGCCCGCGATGCCGATGACGAGCAGGGCATGGACGGTGGCGGCGAGCGAATCCCGGTTCTCTTCCTGCCAGCAACCTTCGCCCCGCTGGGTGGCCAGGGCCTGTTCGAGCAGCGCGGTTCGCCAGTTGGCTTGGGATTCGGGGAGTTTAGTTTTGATCGACTCGGCGGCGGCCAGGGCGGCGGCGGTTTCGTAGCGCTGCTCCCAGGCGGTCGGCGTGGTGGCGGAGGATGGGGGGGCCGTTTCCAGCCAGGGGAGGGCTTTGGCCAGGGCGGCGGCCACCGATTCGCTCTCGCCGTAGCCGGAATGGGCCAGGGCGGCGACTGCCCGCGCGGTCAGGCGGGTGTCCCCTTCCCAGGAGCCGTCGGCGCGCTGCCGGGCCACCAGCCATTGGCAGGAACGATGGGCGGCGGCGCGGGCCTCGAAAAGCAGGGAGACGGAGGGACCGCCCCAGCTTGAATGAGCGAGCAGGACAGTCGCCAAAAATGCGATATGGTAGAGCCGGTGACGGCGCATGGAACTCTCCGGAACTAGAAACCGTCAATACACCGACCAACATATCCGCCCCGACGGCTTTTTCGACGCCTGCCGATTATCCCATGTGAAGGAGTGACTGATGAAGAAACTGCAATGGACGGACAAGCTCTCGGTGGGCATCGCCCCGGTCGACGCGCAGCACAAGCAGTGGATCGCCCATTTCAACGAGGCGGTGGCCGCCGTGAATGCGCAACTGGGCAACGACCATATCATCAAGAACCTCAGCTTTCTGGTGGACTACACCGAGACCCATCTGGCGGCCGAGGAGCGGTATATGACAGCCGCCAAGTATCCCGGCCTCGCCGAGCACCAGGCCAAGCACGCGGAGTTGCGCGCGACCCTAGCCGATCTGGTCCGCGACTTCGAGGAGGAAGGGGCCTCCCAGCCCCTGGGCGAAGCCGTGCAGAGTTTCCTGGGCAACTGGCTCACCGACCACATCCTGGAAGTGGACATGAAGTTCGGCCGGTTCGCCAGGGAGCACGGCATCCGCATTGC
>LVAZ01000333.1 GCA_001603055.1 Victivallales bacterium Lenti_02 | reverse complement strand
GCCCAGGAGAACGGCTACAACGAGGATTTGGCCGAAGCCATGGTGGACCCCAAGAAGGAAGTGAAAATCGGCGAGGTCGTGGTGTCCGAGGCGGGGCAGCTTCTGAACCTGACCGCGAAGGAAGCCGTGCGGGTCATCGAGCCGGACACCAAGCCCCTGCTGGCGCGGGCCGTCGTCGAAACCCTGCCCGACCTGCTGAAGGAAGTTGGTTTGGAAGGGGCGAAGATCACCCGTTTCGAGGAGGAGTCGGCGGACCGGCTGGCCCGCTGGATCACCCTGCTCGGCCCCCTGCTGCTGGCGGCGGGCCTGCTCGGCGTCTACATCGAATTCCGCACCCCCGGCTTCGGCCTGCCCGGCATTGCCGGCGCGGTCTGCCTAGGGGTGTATTTCTTCGGTCACTACGTGGCCGGGCTGGCCGGCTGGGAGGACTTGGCGCTGATGATTGTCGGCCTGGTGCTGCTGGCGATTGAGGTCTTTGTCCTTCCCGGCTTCGGCATCGCCGGTATTGCCGGCATCGGCTGTCTGGCCCTCGGGGCCTTCATGGCCCTGATTCCCCGCCTGCCCAAACTCGTTCCCATCGAGGGCATGGACGAACCCTCCCTGACCAGCCACTTCACGGAAATCGCCCTGCGCAATCTGACCATCACCATGCTGCTCGTCGCCCTCTTCGCCTGGCTCCTGAGCAAGTATCTCCCCAAAACCACCCTCTACCATGCCCTGGTGCTGGAAACCGGTCTGAGCAATGCCGACGGCTACGTGGCCAGCAATTCGACGAAGTACCACCAGTTTCTCGGCCAGGAAGGCGTGGCCCGGACCATGCTCCGCCCGGCGGGCACCGCCGAGTTCGGCGGCGAGCGCCTGGACGTGGTGACCAGCGGCGATCTGGTGCCCCAGGGCACCCGCATCCGGGTGGTGCGGGTCGAGGGCGGGCGTGTGGTGGTCGAGCGCGTCGAGGATGGTCCGAAGGGAGTCTGATGGACTTCCCGGAACCCCTGTTGCTCGGCACCCTGCTCCGCCGCTACCAGCGGTTTCTGGCCGACGTGCGCCTGGACTCCGGGGCAACCGTCACCGCCCACTGCACCAACACCGGCAGCTTGAAAACCTGCGCCGAACCGGGCTGGCGCGTGGCCCTCAGCCGCTCGCCAAACCCCGCCCGCAAACTGGCCTACACCTGGGAACTGGTCCACAACGGCAAGGTCTGGATCGGCATCAACACCCATCTGGCCAACCATCTGGCCGAGGAGGCCATCCGCCAGGGCTGGATTCCCGAACTGGCCGGCTGGCCCGGGTTGCAGCGCGAACGCCGCTACGGCGAAAATAGCCGGATCGACCTGCTCCTGCGCGACGGGGAGAAACTCTGCTATGTCGAGGTGAAGAACGTGACCCTGCTCGGCGAGGACGGCTGTCTCTGTTTTCCCGACGCGGTCACCGAACGGGGCCGCAAACATCTCGGCGAGCTGTCCCGCATGGTGGCGGCGGGGCACCGCGCCGCCATGCTCTACGTGGTCCAGCGCGGCGACGGCAGCGCGTTCCGTCCCGCCCGCGAGATCGATCCCGCCTACGCCGCCGCCCTGGCGGAGGCCGGGCGCGCGGGGGTCGAAATCCTCGCCTACCGCGCCCGTGTCGGACTCGCCGGCATCGAATTGCGCGACCGGCTCGAACTCCACCCTTCCCTGGCGGTTGCGGCCTCCCGCTTGTCTGGCTACAGTAGCGGGGTCGGGAAAGAGGCTATGTAATCCACCGCGTGCCTGGAGAATTGCCGCGCATGAAATCCGCTCTGGTTTCCCGCATGTTCGCCGTGGACGGCCGCCTCGTCTCCGTCCAGCCCACTGGTTCCGGCAACGTCAACGACACCTATCTGGCGATCTTCCGGACCACCTTCTCCGAACAGCGTTTCATCCTCCAGCGCATCAACCGCAAGGTTTTTCCCCATCCCGACCGGATCATGGACAACATGCGGGTCATCACCGAGCATGTCCACCAGCGGATCGAGCAGGAGGCGGATTTCGCGGACCGCATCTGGCAGCTTCCCGCCGTCATTCCCGGCAAGGACGGCAAAGACTACGTCGTCGACGGCGACGGCGAATACTGGCGCGCCATCTCCCTCATCGCCTCGGCCCATTCCTACGAGAAGGTGCAGAGCCAGGAGCATGCCCGCGAGGCGGGCATCGTCCTCGGCCATTTCCAGCGCATGATCAGCGACATCCCGGTCGAGCGGCTCCACGACACCCTCGAAGGCTTCCATGTGACGCCGGGCTACCTGAAGAAGTACGACCAGGCCCTCGCCACTCCCGAAGGCAAGACCCGCGCGGACAGCTCCAGCAATTCCCGCCAGTGCCGCAACTTCGTCGAGGACCGTCGCGCCTGGTGCAGTGTTCTCGAAGACGCCAAGGACAGGGGAGAACTGGCCCTGCGCCCGATCCACGGCGACCCCAAGGTCGCCAACATCATGATCGACGACTTCACCGGCAAGGGCACCTCCATCGTGGACCTCGACACGGTCAAGCCCGGTCTCATCCACTATGACATCGGCGACTGCCTCCGCTCCTGCTGCAACCGCGCCGGCGAGGAAACCCAGGATTTCTCCGCCATCTATTTCGACACCGATCTCTGCGAAACCATCCTGCGCGGCTACATGATCCAGGCCCGCGACTTCCTCACCGAGGCCGACCGCCACTATCTCTTCGACGCGATCCGCCTGATCGCCTTCGAACTGGGCCTGCGCTTCTACGCGGACTACCTCGCGGGCGACGTCTATTTCAAGACCGTCTACGAGGGCCAGAACCTCAACCGCGCCCGCGTCCAGTTCCGCCTCTGCGAGAGCATCGAAACCCGCGAGCGCCAAATCCGCGAGATTCTCGGCCGCATCTAGAAGGGGCCGACGACCCGGGTGAGCGGGGTCTCGGTCTGGCCGAGAACCGCTCCCCCGTCTCCCGTAAGAATCGTGCGCAGCTTGTAGCTCCCCGGCGCGGACGCAAGGCGCAGTTCACCCGCCAACCCCGTGCCCCCCACGGGCAGTTGGCTGCGCGCAACGGTCCGCCCGTCAGCCTCGTCCACCAGCTCGAAAGACAGCGTCAGTTGGGGCTGGAGAACCGGAGCAACCGCCAGATTGACCGTGCAGGCCAGGATTTCGCGGCTGGCGAAAGACACCGCCGGCGACACCCGCACGGTCAGCGGCGGGGCGAGAGTCTGGTTGAGCCGCTGTTCGGCAAGCACGGTGCCGTTCCGGGCGTCTTGCAGGATGGTCTGAACACTCACCGGCCCGGGCTGGCCGCCCAGCTCGTAAGGCACGGTCACGGTCGCCGTGGCTCCGGGCGCGAGATCGACGACGGCCGACTCGCTGCGCCTGCCCTCTTCATCCCCCTGTCTGGCCAGAACGGCAAGCCGAACGCGGAGGGGTGCGGCGGTGGGATTGCCCACGGTGGCTTCCAGGGTATTGAGACCGAGCACGCCGGGACCGAGCGCGACGGACGGCAGGAAGGAGGCCCCCAGCGAAGCCACCCCGAAACGGCTGGGCTCGCCGAACCGGCCCCCCGTCGGCGACCAGGCGGAAAGCTCGAAGACCTCGGTCGGGCGCCGTTCGCGGCAGAGATTCAGGCCGAAGGTGGTGGACGTGGCCTGCACATCCGCCAGAGGCAGCACCAGCTCCACCCGCCAGCGGTCCGCCAGCACACGGGTGGCCACCCGCACCTTGGGCTGCCACTTGGCCCCGGTCGAGTCCACCGCCAGCACTTTGCCGAGGCTGTTCACCACCAGTTGGCGGAAGGTGGCCCGGTCCAGCTTGGGATCGAGAAACAACTCGATGCAATCGTCCTTCCAGACGTCCCCGCCATCCTCCGCGATGCCGGCCGTGAGCATGGACGTGAAGGGTTCCTCGCATTCGACTCCGAGGCACAGGTCGCTGGCCGTGCGGTACAGCCAGGCGCGCGTCTGGGCCTGCGGCGCGCCGCCGCCGACCAGACTGAAATCCCCGATCTGGCTGGCCTGGGCCCAGACCGCCTCGTTCAGGTCGCCATCCACGGTCGGAGGCGAATCGAGCAACGGAATGGAGACTTGCCGGGCCACGATGCGCGGAGCCTCCTGCCGGGTCGCTGGTTCGCTCCATATCGGGTGGTCCAGGAGACTGGCGGGCTGGACACCGGCAGCGACGGGTTGCGGCTCCGGCACCAGGATGCGCAGAACGGCCTGCGCCACCTGCCAGCGGGCCAGATCGTAGGTGGCGAAATCCCAGCCGTTGGCGATCTTGAGGGGGCCGGTTACCTCGAAGCCGTGCTCGACGGCGCGCTTCCCGGCGAAACGGGGCGCATTGCGCACGGCGGGCGAATAGTCGATGGTGGCCAGGAGAGCCGCGAGCTGGCGGCGCCCCTCGGCGGCGGCCGCCTTCGCGGCGGCGGTGCCGGTGCGTTCCGCCTCGGCGGCCGCCTTCTCGAACGCCAGGAGATACCGGTAGTCGTCGATCCCCTCGCGGAAGCCAAGCCAGCCGATCGAGGGACCGCCCACCTCGTCCTTCCAGGCGGGATAGACGTGCATCCAGGTGCCGGTGCGGAAATCAAAATCGCTGTAGGGACTGCCGGAGAAGGACATGTAGGCCCAGTTGTAGCAGCCGTGGATGCCCGCCCGCTGCAAGTAGAATCCGGCCACGTAACGCTGGGCCTCGGGCCGGTAGGACTCCACATCGCAGTTGTAGATGGCGATCAGGTGGCCCTTCGCCTTGGCGGCGGCGACCTCCGCCTCCTTGCCGATCGCGCCATTGTAGTTCCACATGTCCGCATGGGGACCGGCCACATTCCGGAAATAGTCGTCACCCGGCCCGTCCTGCTCGGTGCGCATGCCGGGAATCTCCTTCAGCCAGCGGAGCAGCGTGGCGTTGCGGTCCTTGGCCTCCTGATCCTTCCAGCCGGGCTCGTCCACCGGCTGCACAATCAGTTCCGCCCAGCGCCGGGTCCGGCTTTCCTCCTGCATGGCCCGCCAGAAGGCCTGGTACCGTTCCTTGTACTCGGGCGAGCCGAAGGGTGCCTCTCCCTTGGCCGCGAAACTCTGGCCGGAATCGCTCAGCATCACGATTGGCGCCGGGAAGCCAAGATCGCGGTAGAGGTCCATGAAATGGACGAACTGGCTGTCGGCGGTGAGGTTCAGTTGCACCTTGCCGTCGACAAGCGCGGCGGCTTCGGTGGGAATGCCGAAACAGAGCCCCACCGAGGTCATGCCGTTCGCCCGCATGTCGCGCATATCCCGTTCGAGAAACGCCCGCTCCTCCTCGGGGCCGTTGGCCAGACGCGGCCCCTGGTAGTATTCCCCGAAGAACCGGTCCACCGGCTCGGGCAGGGTGAAGGGAAGCACACGGACCCGGATCGGCAGGATGGCGGCGGGAACCCCGGCCGCCGCGAAGGTCGCCTGCCCGGAGTAGACACCGGGCGGGGTGTCGGCGGGAACCCGCAGATCGAGCCAGAAACGTTTCGCCGTGGCGGCGGGAATGGTCACGCTCGCCCGCCGTTCGAGCAGAACGGGCAGGTCGCGGATAAACTCCTTCGAGGAATACGTCACCCGCTTGTCCAGATTGCGGACGGGATAGACCGCGAAGGCAGCGGCCGGTATCCGCGCTCCCTCCGGCGAGACAAGCTCGCTGGCCGTCACCTGCGCGGCAGTCAATTCCCGGAGGGCGAGAACGGAGAACACCAGGGGTTCGGCCTCGCCGGGCGTGGCGAAGGCATCGAGCGCAATCGCCGTCTCGCCGGGGCGCGGGCGGCTGGTGGGAAAAACGAGATCCAGCCAGTGCCGCGCGAAAAGCTGATAGCCGCGAGCCTCATCCTCCGGACCCGGCGGGACCACGGCACCGTCCTCCCGATGGACCAGAGGAATGAAATCGTCGGCGAAATTCCGGAGCCGGAAATGGTCGAAGAACAGCGCGACATCCTCGCGCGGACAGCGCACATAGAGCAGAATCTGGGTTAGCTTCGCCAGCTCCAACTGGTCGCCAAGCGCTTGCAGGTAGATTTCGGCGGCCTGGGCGCCGGGATTGAGTTTGGTGCCGCCAAACACTTTCTTGCCGTTGGCGTCGTCAATGCGCCAGGAAAGCTGGACCGGCGCGGTGCCGGGGTTGAACACGTCGAAAACCAGTTGGTCCTTCCCCTGAAGCAGAGCCGGATCGGGGCGGAAAGTGACTCCCGGCCAACTGTCCTTCGCACTGCCGGGAAACACCGCGTGCAGCGCCTTCGCGCCGTGGCTCGCGTGCTGGCCGACAATCTCGATCATCGCCCCGCTGCCCTTGACCAGCGCGCATTCCTCCGGAGTCTCGAAGGAGCAGATGGGTTGGGCGGAGGCCGCCGAAACCGCCAGCAGGCTGAAAAGCGCAAGGTGCCGTGTCATGTTCCGTCCTTTCCGTGGGTTCGGTGTCGCAGAACCAATCTACCGTGGTTCCGCCGGTGCGCCAAGGGGTTGCCACTGGCGCGGGGAATCGTACCTTATGGCAACCTCGTTGCAGCGGAGAAACCCCATGCCCAAGATCGCCCTGATTGGTGCCGGCAGCATCGTTTTCGCCAAGACTCTGGTCCACGACATTCTCGCCACCCCGGCCCTGGCGGGCAGCGAAATCCGGCTGATGAGCCGGACCTGGCCCAAGCTCGAACGGATGCGCGTCTTCGTCGAGCGTATGATCGCCGAAAACGGGGTGGACGCCACGGTCTGGGCCACGCTCGACCGGCGCGAGGCCCTGCGCGGGGCCGATTTCGTCATCGTCATGATCCAGGTCGGCGGCACCGAAGCCTTCCGCCACGACATCGAGCTGCCCCTGAAATACGGCATCGACCAGTGCATCGGCGACAGCCTCGGCCCCGGCGGCGTCTTCCGCGGCCTGCGCACGATCCCCGTCCTGGCCGACATCGCGCGGGACATGGCCGAACTCTGCCCCCGCGCCATCCTGCTCAACTACGCGAACCCGATGGGGGCCTGCTGCCACGCCCTCGGCCAAGTCGCCAATATCCCTTTCGTCGGGCTCTGCCACGGGGTGCAGACCACCCTCGACCTCATCAGCCGCTACGTGGACGTGCCCAAGGAGCAGATCGAGTTCCAGGCGGCGGGGATCAACCACATGGCCTGGTTCCTCCAGCTCCGCGACCGCCGCGACGGGCGCGACCTGAACCCCATTCTCCGCGAGCGCATCGAACGTCCCGAATACTACGTGAACGAGAAAGTGCGCTGCGAGGTCATGCGCCACTTCGGCCATTTCATGACCGAAAGCACCGGCCATCTCTCCGAGTATCTCCCCTGGTTCCGCAGCTCGCGGCGGGCGCTCGACACCTACTGCGACATGCCCGCCTTCGGCGGCGAGACCGGCGCCGCCCTCGCCTACGGACTCGATCTCAAGGACAAGTTCCGCGACGTGGACTACCTTCAGTTCGAAAGCCCGAAGATCGGGGCACGGAGCGTCGAATACTGCTCCTATATCCTCGAAGCGGTCGTCACCGGCCACCCTTTCCGCCTGAACGGCAACGTGCGCAACGACGGCTACATCGCCAATCTGCCCCAGGGCTGCTGCGTCGAGGTCCCCATTCGGGTGGACCGCGCCGGGCTGCATCCGGTCCCGGTCGGTGCCCTCCCCTCCCCTTTGGCGGCGATGAACCAGAGCAACATCAGCGTCCAGACCCTGGCGGTCGAGGCCGCGCTCTCGGGCGATCCCGAGACGGTGGTGGCGGCTATCGCCCTCGATCCCCTCGCCTCCGCCTGCTGCACCCTGGCCGAAATCCGCGCCCTGGTGGCGGAACTGCTTGAGGCCGAACGCCAATGGCTCCCCCAGTTCGGCGACCGCCTTCCCCGCCCTACCCCCGCCATCTCCATCCCGGCCGATGTCCGACCCGTCGATGTTCCGCTCGATCCCGCCCTGGCCATCGCCCACCGCTTCGGCGAACTCGCCCGGCGGGCCATCGGATAGGGAATTCCGTCAGGAGTCCACGGTCGCCCAGTCTGGTGGGGTTGCTGCGGCAGTTCTGGCCAGAAGGGGGGCCGGGCAGCCGAATTCCTGGGAGAGTTCGCCGGCGGCCCGGCGAATCGCCGCGAAAACCGCCTCGCAGTGCTCCGCCGTGGCCCGGGAGGCGGGGGTCGAGGCGCCGATTGCGCAGAACACACGGCCGGAGCGGTTGCGCACCGGAAAGGCGATGGCCACCTGCTCGGGGTGACGGAGAATGCTGAATCCTTCCTGACGGATTCCCCGCAACCGCTCCGTCCAGCGTTCCCGGTCCTCGGCGTCGGGCTCGCCGGGAAGGAATGCGGCCCAGTCCCCCTCCGGCAACTCCGCCACCAGCATCCGCCCGGTGGCCAGGGCCAGAGGGTTCGGCCAAAGCCGCCGGGGGAAATGGATGGTCAGGGCGTGGGTTCCAGGCTGGAAGGCGACAATCCGCGCCAGCCCGTCCTCGAGGACGGAGGCGGAAGCCGCCTCCCCTGTCTCCCGGCTGAGGCGCTCCACCCAGGTTTGCAGGTATTCCGGCAACGCCCCCGCATGGTCGCCCGGACGGACCAGTTTCGCCAGTGCGGCCCCCAGCCGGTAGCGCCCGTTCCGGTTCTCCAGGTAGCCGTGATTCGACAGAGTGCGCAGGATATTGTGCGCCGTGGCGACATGCAGCCCCACCGACCGGGCGATCTCGGTCACCCCCGGTTCGGCGGCGGTGGAAACGGCTTCCAGGATGTGCAGCGCCCGGGCGACGGACTGCACCTCCCGTTCCCCGGAACCCGCTTGGTTGGTGGCGGCGTCGTTCACCGGCAAATGCCCTTTCCTCAGGCGAAGTCGCCGAAGACCAGCGCCAGCGGGTAGTCCCGCAGCGGCAGGTTCACGAACATGCGGCAACCGTGCCCGTTGTCTTCCACCATGCTGGGCGGCAAAGCGTAGATGGTGCCATCCACCAAATCGATCAGCTTCGCCTCGCCGGGCAGCGCCGCCACCTGCAGAGAGACGGTGGATTCGTAGGTGCTGGTTAGCAACTCGGTCGGACGCCAGTAGACAAACGCGGTGGCACCATTGGGCTTGCGGAAGCCGCCGTAGAGCAAATCCTTCACCGAGTCGTCGCCGCGCAGCAGACGGGGGGAACGCCGCGACTGCGCGAATTGAACGGGCAGCTCCGCCAGGCGGACGCCATCACGGAACAGGGC
>LVAZ01000332.1 GCA_001603055.1 Victivallales bacterium Lenti_02 | reverse complement strand
GCCGCTGCCGGGAACCTCCTGGCGGCCATCACGGCGGGCGGCCGGGTGGCCGTGCTCGACGCCGCCGGCCGCATCGTCGCCCGCGCCGAACTGGGCGCGCCTCTGGTCGATGTCCTGGTCCGGGACGGGGATGTGGTGGTCGCCGACGGGACCGGTCGGGTGGCCCGCTTCCGTCTCCCGACTCGCGACTAGGGGGAATCCCGCCACCGATTCAACCGCTGCCGGGTTGCTCTCCGGCAAAATCCGTCTACGTTTTTGCGGAAGATGTCAACTTCGCATCCAGGCGGGGGGGGAACGCGCATACCAGCAGGACCGTCCAGACGATGAGCAAGTGCGACAAAGAAGACAAAGCCATGCTGCGAAGGGTGGTTCTCGTTGCCTTTGTGGTCGCCGCGTTCTACTGGGTGACCGACACCTACTACGTGGTCCTGCTCCAGGAAAACGCCTACCCGGTCATCATCGAGCCGCTGGAATTCTTCGACGCCTTCATCTTGCGCATTCCGCCGCACGCCCTGTTCGGGCGGTTCGGCGTCCTGCTCTGCTGCCTGCTGGGCGGCTGGGCCAGCGTCCGTTTCGTCTCCCATTGGCGGCTGGGCCAGGCCGAAGTGGCCTTGCGGGACGGCCGCCTGCGGCTGGCCGAAACCTCGGCGGGGCTGGCCGTCTGGGAATATGACTGCGACACCGACCGCTTCGTCCACGATGCCAGTTGGCCCCAGTTGCTGGGCTACGACCCCAGCCAGATCAGCCTGGACGCCCCCGAGCTGGACCTCGCCCGCATCGCCCATCCCGAGGATTGGCAGGCCGCCAGCGAGGCCCGGCGGCGCCATCTCCGGGGCGAAACCGAATGCTACGAATGCGAATTCCGGGTCCGCGGCAGGGAGGGGCGCTGGATATGGCTCCATGCCTACGGGCAGTTGAGCAACGATGCCAAGACCAAGCAAACCATGCTCGGCACCCACTACGACATCACCGAGCGCCGCGAGGCCGCCGAAGCCATCCGCCGCCGCGAGCAGCGCTACCGCTCGCTCTTCACCAACTCCCCCATCGGCATCATCGAGCAGGATTGGTCCAACCTGCGCCGGGAAATCGCCCGTTTCGTCCGCGACGCGGACGTGGACCCCGCCGCCTTCTTCCAGAACCATCCCGCCGAAGTGTCCCACTTCTGGGGCCTGGCGGATTGCATCGGCGCCAACGAGGCCGCCGTGCAGCTTTTCGCGGCCGAAGACACCAAGCATCTGCTGGCCAATCTCGGCCGCGTGCTCGTCAAGGAAAGCCTTCCCGCGCTCGGCCATCTGCTGACCGCCGTCTACGAGGGCGCCCAGCGCTACTCCTGCGATGTCCGCATGCAGACCCTGGCCGGCCAGGGGATCGAGGTCAACGTCTGTGTCTCCCGCATCCCCGACGAGGATAAGTGGCCCGTGATTCTGTCCTTCGTGGACCTCACCCAGCGCAAGCTCGCCGAAGAGGAGCGGCGGCGCAACGAGCGCGGCCTCGAGCACCGCCAGCGCCTGCAAAGCCTCGGCGTCCTCACCGGCGGCATCGCCCACGACTTCAACAACCTGCTCGTCGGCATCCTCGGCAACGCGGACCTCGCCCTCGAAGCCGCCCGCGAGAGCCAGAAGGTGAGCTACTACCTGGCGGACATCATGGCGGCGGCCCGCAGCGCCGCCAATCTCTGCCGGCAGATGCTCGCCTACGCCGGCAAAAGCACCATCCTGCTCGACGACGTGAATCTGAACCATGTGATCGAGCAAGTCCACGCCATGGTGCGGGGCAGCCTGTCCGCCAAGACCAGGGTGCTCTTCGAGCTGAGCCAGCAGGCCCCCACCATGCACGGCGATGCCAGCCAGATCGAGCAGGTCGTCCTCAACCTCATCATGAACGCCACCGACGCCGTGGTGGACGGGGGCGGAGACATCATCCTGCGGACCGGCACCATCGACTGCACCGCCGAGAACCTGGCCGAGTTCGAGGGCGGCGAGGAACTGCTTCCCGGCACCTACGCCTACCTGGAAGTGGCCGACAACGGCTGCGGCATGAGCGAGGAGACCATGCGGCACGTCTTCGAGCCCTTCTTCACCACCAAATTCTCCGGCCGCGGCCTCGGCATGGCCGCCGTGACCGGCATCATGCGGGGGCACCACGGGGCCATCCGCGTGCGCAGCCAGCTCGGCGTCGGCACCACCTTCCGCGCCATCTTCCCCTTCGCTCCCGGCAAGGGCGCCGCCGCCCCCGCCGCAGCCAGCGGGGGAGGGGAGGAAACCTGGACCGGGGTCGGCACCATTCTCTTCGCCGACGACGAGGACCAGGTCCGGGACGTGGGCCGCCGCATTCTCGAGCGTCTGGGCTTCTCCGTCGTCTGCGCCCGCGACGGCAGCGAGGCGGTCGCCGCATTCGCCGAGAGTCCCGACCTCTTCGAGCGGGTCGTCCTCGATCTCTCCATGCCCGGCATGGATGGCATCGAGACCTGGGCGGAACTGCGCCGGATCAAGCCCGAGGTAAGCGTCATCATCTGCAGCGGGCACGGTCGCCGGGAGATTCTCCAGCGGGTCGCCCCCTTCCAGCCCGCCGCCATCATCGAGAAGCCCTACGAGGTGATGGCCATGATGCAGTGCCTGCGCTTCCTCGAGGAAGCCGAAACCCCCTCCGGCTGAGCCGCCGGCCGTCTCAATCCCAGCCGAGATCCCCGTGGATCAGGAAATGGCGGCCCTTCTCCTCGATCCGCAGGTCCCGTCCCGGAAAGGCGTTGGGCAGTTCCCGGCGCAGCTCCTCGCCCGCCACGGCGAGAATCCTCGCCCGCTCCTCCGCAGGCACCTGCGAGAAGGTCGCCATGCGGATGTCCACCATGTAGCCCGGCCCCTCCCGGCGGGCCAGCCCCAGGGAGAATTTCGCCTCGACGGAGAAGACCCCGTCGTAGCGGGGATTCGCCGTCGCCCCCCGCGGCGGACGGTTGCGGCCCAGCTCGTACTCGTGCCCGAAACGCTCCTCGAGCAAGTCGTCGATCTTGCCCAGAACCCGCCCCAGGGCGGCTTCCCATTGTTCGAGATTGCGGGGATTCATCGGCGGCACTTCCTGAACGTTGCTTTGCCAAGCCACTTTGCCTGCCGCCGGTCGCATGTCAAGCCCTCCCTCCCCGAATTGCCTGCGGCATTGCATCCCGGCCCTCCCACGCCATATTCCCCCATTCCCCAACCCATCCCCACCCTTCGCCATGAACCCTTCCGGCCGCAGCGTCCGCATGGATTGCCCCGTCCTGGACCAGGCAGAAATCCCGGTCCCGGCACCCTTCGCCATTCGCCCCTACCAGCCCGGCGACGAGGCGGCCTGGCTCGCCATCCATCGGGTGGCGGACGCCCACAACACCTTCCGGGACGACACCTTCACAGCCCAGTTCGGGACCGACGCCGACCTGCTCCGCCGCCGCCAGCTCTACCTGCTCGACGGCGCGGCCCGCCCCGTCGGCCATATGCGTCAACCTAAGGGCCATATGTCGTTCCATACC
>LVAZ01000331.1 GCA_001603055.1 Victivallales bacterium Lenti_02 | reverse complement strand
GAAGCCGGCGTTGGGCAGCAGATTGGCGGTCTGGGCGAGCAGGCTGCCGGCGGCGAGGACGGCAAGGGAGGCGAGGCGCAGCATGGCGGGTCTCCGGGACGAGAGAGGCGGGAATTTCCGCAGGCGGGGCGGGACCGGTGCCATGCACCGCCCGCCCTTTATTTCACCAGCCGGATGTCGGAAATCTCGATGCTTGCCCCCGAACGGTTGCAGGGATCGAGCCGGAAGCTGGTGACGCGCCCGCGCCAGCGGGGATTGGCGGCCAGATCGAAGAGGTATTCGTGGAACTCGCCGTCGGCCTTGAAGCTCGTCTTGACGCTGGTGGGCTCGGAGACGGGGGCGGTGGCGGTGCTCCAGAAGAGCTGGGCGCCGTCGCTCTCGCCTTCGGGATGGGGGCTCATCTTCATGCGCACGGCCAGTTGGCGGAAATCGGCGGCGCGGAGACGGCCGAGGGCGATCTGGATGGCCGGATCGCTGCTGGCGGTGCGGAAGCGGAGCACCCCGCCCTCGGCCTTGAAATCGCTCGTCCCCATCAGGCTGCCCCAGCCCTGGGGACCGTCGGCGAAATCCCACGCCGTGAGATTCTTCCGCACGGGGGGCATGGGCAGGTCATAGGGACCGAGACCGACGTCGGCGGGGGTGTAGTTGAGGGGCCAGCCAGCGGCGGGCTTCTTGGCGAAGGCGTCGCGCACAGCCTCGTACATGCCGAAGCCGAACTCCTTGTTCGGCTCCGCGTAGGACCCCTCGCCCCACTCGTTCAGCGGGGCCATGGTGAGCCGCCGGATGCCGGTTTCGTCCACGAAGCGGCGGGCGTCCTGGCAGATGCGCTGGAAGTCCGGCACGTTGCGGTCCTCGACCCAGATGCCGCGCTCGCCGTGCCAGGGCCGCGAGTGCCAGCCGGTCGAGAGGTTGGGCAGGAAGGGCAGGATGCCGGTGGCGTGGCGCTGGCGCATCCATTCGTCGCTGCAGTCGGCGACCAGTTTGTAGGGGTAGCGGTAGGGATTCTCGGCCTTGCCGCCGTGGTGCATGAAGTGGTAGAGGCTGGTCATGTCGAAGCCCTCGTCGGCCAGCCACTGGATGTCCTTGGCGTCGGTCGAGGCCTCGGGCCATTTCATGGTGATGAAATAGATGCCCTTGTAGCCGGCCTCGCGGGCCATCTGGCGGGAGATTTCGAGCAGCTTCCGGGCCCCGCCGGGCTCGCCGCCCATGTCCCGCTTGAGCCCGGAAGGACTCCAGTACATCACCACGGGCTTGTCGTCGATCCGGTAGTACTCGGGCATGCCGAAATAATTGTCGATCCAGTACTGGGTGACGGCCCGCTGGTCCTCCTCGGAGTGGCTGCCCTTGGGGTTGTGGTTGGCGTACATCATGCACCACTTGAGATAGCTGCGGTAGCGCGCCTTCTCGTAGGCCTTGATCCAGTGTTCGAGGTTCACCCGGCCCTGGTGCCAGTACCAGTCCACCAGGAAGAACTGGATGCCGTTCTCGACCGCCCACTTGATCTGCCAGTCCACCACCTCGGGATTGGCCTCGTCGTACCAGCCCAGAACCGGCTTGCGCTGGGGGTCGGTGGTCCAGATTTTCTCCCACTCGTTGATCACGTGCCAGCGGGGGAAGTACAGGGCGCCGACTTCGTAGTCGGACTCGACCGGCTGGGGCACGGGCACATAGTCGGCCTTGGGCAGATTCAGCGGGGCGGTGAATTCGAGTTCGCCCCGGTAGAGGACGTGGTCCGCGCCGCCGAGCAGGGTGAAGTTGAACGGCCCCGCCGCCGGGGCCTCGGCCAGCAGCTCGACGCGCAGCTCGTGCCGGTCGAAGGAGGCGAGGTCGGGAAGCTGGTCCCAGCCCGCCGGACCAAGCGCGCGGACGCCCGCCGGGAGGTCCAGGACGGCCCGCCCGCCCGTCAGGGTCTCGCCGCCCCGGTTCTCGACCGTCGCCAGGAAGACGGCCGGACGGCCGCTCCGGTTGATGGCGTCCTGGAGTCCGGCATAGTGGACGACGGGGGCGGCGGGACCGCCGGGCTCGTCGCGGACGGCGAGCTCGCTCAGGGTGTAGCTCCCTTCCTCGACGGGGGGACGGAAGGCGACGCGGCAGATGCTGCCGGTCCAGCTCTTCTCGGCGCTCAGATCGACGTTGTAGGTGCGCATCTTCCCGTCCGGGATGACGGCAAAGTTCTTTTCCGCCCAGGCGGTGGTGCCGGCCGCCGTCCAGGCGAAGGTGGCCTGGGTGCCGGCGGTGGCGGACATGGTGACCACGACCCAGACGCCGTCGTCGGCCGGGAAGCTGAAGAAGGGGCTTTCCAGCCAAGCGTTCCGGTTCTCCGCCCGCAGGACCAGACCGGCGGCGACGGGGCTGGCCTGGAGTCCTTGGCCGGGCTTGAGGGCGGCGGCGTCCGCCGGGAAGGTCCAGGCCGGGGGCCGGGCCAGCGCCGGGGGCTCGTCGACCTCGACGATGCGCAGCCAGTCCAGCTCGAAGTGGCGGTTCCCTTTGGCGTCGCCGTCCGCCCGCGCGAAATCGAGACGGAGGCGGATGATCTTCTCCATATCGCCCCAGAAGGGGTAGATCTCATACTCGTGCCACTGGCCGTCGCCGTTGACCTTCCAGTTCACCCGCTGGTTCGGGAAGAAACCGCCGTAGGGGGACTCGGTGGTGTTGGTGAAGAACAGCTCGCCGGTTCCCTCAAGGTCGGTTTTCAGACGGAACTCGACCTTCTGCCAGGTCTTGGCGGGCACCGCGAAGACGGGGCTGGTCACCCACGGGTCCCAGTCCATGATCCGCCCCTTGAAACAGCCGTCCTCCTGCTTGAGGTCGCCGACATGGTTGACGGCCTGGGTCCAGCCCGCCACATCCTCGGGCCGGTCGAAGGTCCATTCCACCAGAGTGCGGGGGGCGGCGAGGGCCGCGCAGGCCAGGGAGGCGAAAGCCGTGGCGAACAGGAGTCTCATCGGATTACCTCGTGGGTTGATGGCGGCGGAAACGCGGCGGCGGGAAGGGCACCTATGGCCCGCCGTGGGCGAAGAGCGCGGCGTCGGTCAGGAACACGCCCTTCTGAAGCGACTCGACGTGGCCGTCGAAATAGAGCACATTGGCGCCGGTGCGGTGGACTTCATGGGTCGGGCTGTAGGGGGGCTTGCAGCCGACCGTGCAGCAGGTGCAGCTCGAACTGCAAGTGGGGCACCAGTGGCTCCAGGCCCATTCCGAATCCATGGCCAGCAGGGTTGCGCTGGGCTTCCTGAACTCGCCGATCTTGCGTGGAATCGTGCCCCCACCATTCCAGGCATGGCCGTAGGCGCTGGGCAGGGCGTAGAGGATGTCGCCGTTGCTCCAGCGGGTCGAGGTGTTGGACGGGCATTTGTAGATTTTGCGGTCGCCCACGTAGCCGGCCACCTGATTGTACCACCAGCCGTTGGTCAGATGGGCGCCGCCGCCCGGGTCCGGCTGGTAGACGGTGGGCAGGGTCTCCTTGCTGTCGTCCACGTACATGGCGATGGCGAGCCCGATCTGCTTGAGCTGGCTGGTGCAGGAAATGGCGCGGGCCTTCTCCCGGGCCTGCTGGAGAGCGGGCAGCAGCATCGACGCCAGAATCGCGATGATCGCGATCACCACCAACAACTCGATCAACGTGAAGAACCGCCGTTTCATGCCGTGTCCTTTTGTGTTGATGACAAACCGGATGGAAAATACAGGCTAGACCAGTCCTATACTGCGACCCGCGCCGGAAAACAAGCGGTTGGGCGGGCCCGGCCGCCGGACCCGCCCAATCTTGCATAAACTAGACCTCGTCGAGCCAGCGCTCGTAGGCCTCGTCGATGACGCAGAGCCCGCCCAGCGCCTCGCTGAGGGGGTCGATCTCGCGGGCGCTGTAGCCGAGATGATTGTGTCGGCGCCAGCCCTCGGCATACTCGAAGCGGCCGGAGAGGGCGCCCACCTGACGGCCGAAATCGGTCATCACCTCGAGGTAGGCGTCCATGCCCTGGCTCACATCGAGCCATTCCTTCTGGCTCTTGTGGCAGGCGAGCATGTCGCGCTTGGCGGCGAGGGTGGCGGCAATGTCCACGTACTGGCCGGCGCGGAGCCGCTTGCGCAGCGGGTCGCGCAGTCCGTGCGGCAGGGCGTGGTAGATGGCCACATCGTCGCCGATGGGGGTGCGGGTGGGCACCGAGTAGCAGTTCACCATGCCCCGGCAGAAGGCGGCCGTGCAGGCCACCCGGCTGGCGTTCTGGTGCTCCTCCATGTAGTCCACCGGGGACTGGGTGAGCAGGATGCGGGGGCGGACGTCGCGGATCACCGCCACCACCTGGTAGATCTGCTCGTTGCGGTGGTACACGCCGAGATCGTTGACGATGGGGGGGTGCCAGACGAAGCCGACCAGGTCGCAGGCGGCGCGGGCCTCGGCGGCGCGTTTGGCGATGATGACCTCCTCGGAGTCCACCGCCGTGCCGCAGGAGCCGTTGGCGAGGTTCATGTAGTGGACCTCCCAGCCGCGGTCGCGCAGGTGCAGGAGGGTGCCGGCCATGGTCATCTCGATGTCGTCGGGATGGGCGGCGACGGCCAGAACGGTGGGTTTGTCGCTCATCTCAATGCATCTCCACTTCGCAGGGCCCGATGCCGGGGCGGAAGAAATTGAACTGCACATTGGGATGGTCGGCGAGCAGGCTCATGGGCACGGCGGCGTCGGCGATTCCCTTGCTGATCATGAAGGTGGTGAGGCGCATGCCGAAGGCGTTGTCGTGGCATCCCGCCTGCCAGATGGAGACCTTCTCGGTCTTCCAGGTTTCCCTGGGGCCGACGGTGGCGGCCTGGGTGGGCACCAGGGAGATGTTGCCGCCGCCGGAGGTGCGCGCGTTCTGCATCACGGTCATGGGGTGGAGATCGACGATGCGGGTGCCGAGCTGGCGGTACTGCTCGGGAGTGGGCGGCGCGTCGGCGTAGGCCCCTTCCCGGCGGAGAGGATCGTTGAAGGCCCAGTGCTTCACGTCGCCCTGGCCCCCCTGCATCAGCTTGCAGCTCACGGCATCGTAGCTCTCGCTGTAACCGTCGAGATCGATGGGGAAATGCAGGTTCGCCATCGGCATGCGCAGCTCGGGCCGGATGCGGTTGAAGCACAGGTCGAGATCGCATTTGGCGAAGGACAGGGGATGGCTCAGCCCCACGGCCTTGCCGTTCTCGACCCATTCGTCCATGCCCCAGAAATGGGCGTCGAGCGCGCCGAGGTCCATATCGGTGGCGTTGACGATCTGGGCGACGAGGGGCAGTTGCTCGGTGGGGCCGATGGGGCCGCAGATGCCGCAGGGATTGTCGGGCGTGGACTGCTTCCAGGCCTCGATGTATTCGAGGGCCTCGGCCAGATAGAAGGACTCGATGGTGTCGTACATCACCACCCGGAACCCGGGCCGGGAGAGCTGCTCCAGGTCCTTCACCGTGAGCCGGGCCACATCCCGCACCAGCCCGTCGTCGATGGTGGTGTAGTCCCACCAGTCCGGAGCCACCACACTGCGCTTGCGCATCGGAATATCCTCCTGAAGGGTTCACAACAACGAACGCAGTCCCGGAAGGGCCGCGCCGGGGAATCGGCCCTACCTTAGCCACGAGGTTCCACGATGCAACCCCTCCCTCCGCCACTTCCTTTCCCCCTCCGGGTAGCGGCGAAGCCGCCGCATGGCTATCTTGGTGGGAAACCCAGACAGCGGACATACGAGAGACATGCTCACCGGCTTCATCGGCGACATCCACGGCAACATCGACGCCCTCGAGGCGGCGCTGGAGACCCTCCGCGCCCATCGCGTCGAGCGCATCATCTGCACCGGCGACATCGTCGGCTACGGGGCCTGCCCCCGCGAGTGCATCGATCTGGTCCACCAGCTCGGCATCCCCTCGGTGCTGGGCAACCACGACCACTACACCACCCAGATCGGCGGCGACTGGGCCATCCGCCCCGCCGCCAAACACGCCATCCGCTGGACCCAGGCCCATCTCGAACGGGACTACGTGGACTGGCTGGCCACCCTGCCCCTGACCCTCGACTTCGGCAGCTTCACCGTGCGCCACGCCTCCCACGTCTGGTTCCCCGAATGGCCCTACGTGATCCACCGCCGCGAGGTGATCCAGCACCTCCTCTTCCAGCCCCGCCGCCTCTGCTTCAACGGCCACTGCCACGCCCCCGTCCGCATCAGCCACCGGGCCGGCAAACCCATCTCGGTGGACTCCCTCGGCAACCTCCTCCTCCCCCGCAACCAGCGCCTCACCATCGGCGTCGGCTCCGTCGGCCAGCCCCGCGACGGCGACTGGCGCGCCGCCGTCGTCATCTTCGACGAAAGCCGCGAGTTCATCCGCCTCCTCCGCGTGCCCTACCCCGTCGAGAAGGCCCGCCAGCGCATCCTCGACGCCCATTTCCCCAGCGAACTCGCCGACCGCCTCCTCGTCGGCCACTAGCCCCCTTCCGGAACCCCCTCCCCCATGTTCGAACAGACCTTCAGGAACCTCGACGAGGTCTTCGCGGCCATCGCCACCGCCACCGCCCAGCCCCTCACCACCGATCAGCGCGCCGCCCTCCACACCCGCACGCTCTACGGCAAGGAGAAAAAGTCCCTCGCCTACGTCATCGGGGTGATGAATCTCATCCTCCACGGCGTCGAGGCCCCGAACATCGCCCACACCAACACCCTGGCCGAGAATCTGGCCGACATCCAGGAGCGCGACCGCTTCGACCTCATCCTCGCCAATCCCCCCTTCGGCGGCAAGGAGCGCAAGGAAGTCCAGCAGAACTTCCCCATCAAGACCGGCGAGACCGCCGCCATCCTCGACGAAATCGCCGCTCTCTTCCTGGGCCCGCCGAGCCCCAGCTCGGCAGCATTCCGCCGGG
>LVAZ01000330.1 GCA_001603055.1 Victivallales bacterium Lenti_02 | reverse complement strand
AGGTGCTTTTCCCCGCCCCGTTCTCGCCCACCAAAGCATGGACCTCGCCCGGCATAACCGTCAGGTCCACCCCCCGCAGAGCATGGACCGCGCCAAAGCTCTTGCGGACCCCGCGCACCTCGAAAATGGCTTGACCGTCTCTATCCATAGTTCATCGTATGCCGCGAGAAGGACCGGCTGGCCGGGACTCCCTACTGTGCGGACAGAAGGGCCTCAAGGATGGCCTTCATTTCACGCCGCAACAAGTTCGAGTTCCGCTGGAGGAAGCTCGCCAGATCATAGTCAACCACGTCGCGGAAGAACGCAAACGTCGAGCTTTCGGGGTTCTCCAAGAGGGTCCCGGTCAAGACCAGCATCCCGTCGCTTCTGTACCGGTTGACTACGGGCTCACTGATCTGCGAAGACAGAACCATGAAGACCGGTAACAGCCCCGCCTGATAGGCCCTGATGCCAAAGCGGAGGTCCGCATTCTGCCTTTTCGAGTCGGCGCTCTTGTAGCCCTGGCGGACCTCAAACACCGCGCCCGTCATTTGGGAACGCTTGACGTGGGGCAGAGCAACTCGCTTGCGGACCGCTAAGAGCCACTCGGCAAATCGTGCCTTGCCAGGATCGCGGAGATCGGACAGTGCTATCTGGACATCGAGCATGTGTTGGGCTTTGGTTCCATCCGGCTTGTCGTATTCGTAGCGCCAGGACACTTGCTCCTCGCTGAGCTGGAACGCGGATCGGATGATGGCTCGCAATAGCCGTTCGGCACCGACGCCGATCTGCCGGTAGACGGAGGTCAAGCCACCCGCTGCTTTATGAGCGGCATAGACAAGGGGATCGTCAAGACCAAGCCAGGCATAGAAAGGATCCGTGCCGTACAGCGACCGGAAGCTGGGCAAGTCCACCCCTTCAGCTCGTCCTTGCCCAAAGGCGGGCCGGTAATCCGCGCACTTGCGGATCGGCGTCAGGAAGACTTCCACAAGCTCGGAGTCCGTTGCTGCCATCGGGTCGTCTCCTCGCATCTCAGAACTCGAACAGTCTGGGCTGAATCGCATAGCCTCGTCGTATGGCTACGCCCGTGCCGTCTGCCCTCGTCTCGCCATGTATGGCTGCGGATGATTGCGCCGAGCCGAGGAAATCGGCGACGGATTGGGCGACCCGGTAGCCAAGGATCGGGGGGACGGCGTTTCCGATCAGGGTCAGGTTTCGCTGGGTCGTGAAGGGAAAGACGAATTCGTCGGGGAACGACTGGAGGCGGGCGCACTCCCGGACCGTCAGGCGCCGATCCAACCGATGGTGGAACTGGATTCGCCCCCGCGCGTTGGCCCGAATACAATACGCAACCTTATCCGGTAGATTCCGGTGGTCTCCCTGGCCGCCACCCGAGGTGGCGCGGCTGGCGACAAAATACTGACTTTGGTTTGCGACCCGCTCGTCCGTGATTTCTTCCAGATCGGCGAGAGCCTCCGCGATCGTGAGGTGTTTTCCCAGATGGGTTGGCTCCGGCATGCGCGGATATCCCGCCAAATCATTTCGCACCCCCACGAGGAAGAGCCGACGGCGACTCTGGGGAAGGCCGTAGTCCGGCGCATAGAGTTCCCACACGTCGAAATGATACCCCACCTGCTCGAATTCGCGGATGATGGTTTCCAGATATTCGCCGTCGCGGAGTCTTGCCAGATAGGGCACGTTCTCCGCCACCACGACTCGGGGGCGATGGGCTTCCATATACTCGACAAGAACCCGGTAGAGCTGTCCGCGATCCCCCGCGAAACCTGTCTTCGGACCGGATGACGAGAAGTCCTGGCACGGGAAGCCGCCGATGAGCACATCCGCCTGCGGCAGGGCTGCCGGTGGAACATCGGTAAGGTCCACACATCGCGCATGGGAACCGAGATTTAGCTGGTGGCATCCCACCGCATCCTCGGAAATGTCCAGGGCTTCGAGGATGTCGAAGGGAAGCGACTCGAAAGTCTGCCCATAAACCCGGAATCCACCCAGAAAACTCAAGTCCAAGCCACCGCAGCCCGAAAAGAGGGAAAGAACGGTCCAATGGTCTCGTGTTCGCACGCCTGTGCAATTTGGGTGCCGGTAGGCGGAAGTGGCTGGATTCGAACCGAACCCATGATCGTATTCAGGCAGGGTCCGCCGAGCCTTGCGTTTGGGTTTGCCGTCTTTTCTGCGCATTCACTGCCTTTTCGCGCGTTGCGGTGTCCTGCAGCGCGACTGGTGCCTTGTTTCAGACCGCTACTCCAGGTCCGGCGAGATGAGTTCGACGATGGCGGGCTCGCCGATGTTCTCGGGGGTGACCATGACCACGCCCGTGTCGATCAGCGGCTCGACTTTTTCCTCGCCCCGGATGGCGGTGACGACGGTGGCGACGCCGACGTAGCCCATCTTGAAGGGGTTCTGCACGCTGAGACCGTGGATCGCGCCGTTGCGCAGGCCCGCGAGCAGGGACTCGCTGGCGTCGAAGCCGACGAATTTGACCTGGCCGGCGCGGCCGGCGGTCTCCAGCGCGCGGAGCATGCCGTAGGTGGTGGATTCGTTCGGGCAGAAGATGCCGTCCACGTCCGGGAACCGGGTGAGCAACTGGCTGGCCCGCTGCTGGGCGCTTTCGGCGGTGACGCCGCCGTACTGGTTGGTGGAGACCAGCTCGATGTCGGGACCGAATTCCTTCATGCCGTCGAGGAATCCCGCCTCGCGCTCCTCGGTGCTGGCCGAGCCCTCGGCGTAGCGCATCATCAGGGCCTTGCCCTTGCCGCCCATGACCTCGCAGAGACGCTTGGCGGCGAGTTTGCCGCCCTGGCGGTTGTCGGTGGCGACGAAACTGAGGAAGGCGTCGCTGTTCAGCGCGGAGTCGATGATGACCACCTGGATGCCGGCTTCGGTGGCGGCCACGACCGGGCCGACCAGGGCGCTGCTGTCCAGCGGGGCGAGGACAATGCCGTCCACCCGGCGGGTGATGAAGTTCTGCACCACCTCGATCTGCTGCATGCGGTCGTCCTCCCGCTGCGGCCCCTTCCAGATGATTTCCACATCCAGCTCCCGGCCCGCCTTGAGGGCCCCGGCGTGGATGCTCTTCCAGAAGACATGGGTGGTGCCCTTGGGAACCACCGCGATGCGGAGCTTGCCGCTCCCCTCCCGCTTGCCGCAGCCGGTCAGCAGCATGGTTCCCGCCAGCAGGGCCGCGCCGAGAGTCGTCCACATTCTGCGCATCGTCGGTTTCCTTCCGTTTGGGTTGGTTCAGCGTACCACAGTGTTGACCAGCTCGGACACATGGGCGATGCCATGCGCCTCAAGATACCGGTCGATCCCGTCCACGATCTCCACCAGACAGCCGGGGTCGCGGAAAATGGC
>LVAZ01000329.1 GCA_001603055.1 Victivallales bacterium Lenti_02 | reverse complement strand
CGAGTTCCAGCCGCCGGTGCCCGCGTTGACGTGGCGGATGGCGGACTCCGGATAGCGGGCGCGCAGCCAGTTGGTGAGGGCGAGGGGAAAGGCCATTTCCGGGCTGCTGGCGTCGCCGCCGCAGGTCACCGAATCGCCCCAGTAGACGATGGTCAGGGGTTCGCCCGCCGCCAGCTTGGCGCGAGTCTTGGGAATCAGCGCCGCCTTTTCCTCGCAGGCCAGTTGTCCGGGTTCGGGGAAGGCGGGACCGATGGGGTAGATGTCGGCCTCGGCCAGAGTGCGGCAATGGTAGGAGAGAAACACGTTGCACAGGGCGCGGCTCTGCATGTCCACGCGCGGGGGCTCGGGCACCATCTTGTGCTCGAAGCCGGTCCGGAGACAGACTTGGCCGTCGTCGCGGACGGCGATGGTGTCCAGGCGCATGAAGCCGTAGTCGTAGTCGATAAACACGTCGGTGTCGGCCTCGATGCGCCCGCCGGGGATGCGGCCGACCTGGCCCCAGAGCTTGTCCGCCCGCCAGTCGGTCCCCTCCGTGTAGCGTTCCGCCTCGGGACCGGGACCGGCCTTGAGGACGAGGGAGGCGGGATCGAGGGTGCCGGCCAGGCCGATGTGGTGGGAACGGCAGCCGAGGAGGGTGGTGCCCTTGTTGTAGCGCTGCGGCACCTCGTCGGTCAGCCGCCGCTTTTCGTCACGGACCTGGATTGTCCGCGGCGGGGCCAGTTCGAGAATGGTTTCCGCCTTTACCGCCACGGCGTTCCCGTCCACGTCGATCACGCCGGGCATGACCTTGAGCTTCATGCCGCCGAGCGGCACCACCTCGAGCCCCTCCTTCACGAAGGGGTTCAGGCGCATCCCCTGATCGGCCTGCGGCAAGGGCAGGTCCCGTTCGAGCGTCACATCGTCCCAAAACATGATTTTCCCTCCCTGGCCGGCTTGCTGTTTCTGCTGGAGCAACTGCAAGCGGAGCTGGTTGTCCGATTGATTCTTCAGGGTCACGGTCAGCTCGACCCACTCGTCGCGGACGTCGGTGCTGGCGCGTTCGATGGTCTGCCAGTTCGTGCGTCCGAAGGCGAGCATCGGGGCCGGGCTGCCGGCAGGAACATACACCCACGCCCGCGCCGTGTAGACCGCCCCCGGATGGGCCGGGAAATCGAGGTACCAGACCGCCAGCCCGTACTTGTCCTCCAATTCCTGGCGGATCGCCCAGGTGCCAGTGCGCGCCCGCTCCTCGCTGCGCGCGACCGGTCCCCAGGTGGTTTTCCAGGCGGGCGTCCCCGCCGACTCGAAGGAATCCTTGAGCATCAGCTCGGGGGCCGCCGTCGCCGTCAAGGCCAGGGCGGCAAACAGACCGCCGACACGCCGGAACAGGGGAAGGTGCATGGTTCGCTCTCCGTGACAAACTGCCTTTCCCCACCATCGCCCGTCCCGCCCGCGATGCAAACCGTTTGCCAAACGTTCGTTTGCCGGATATGTTTGTTTTTGTTCTGTCTATCATTTTCAAACATTGCAGGTGCCGCCATGTCCGCTGCTTTTGTTCCCGTGCGTCTTTCCCTGGCCGATCTGCTGGGCGGGGAGCTGCTGGAATCGGTCGGCGCGGCCCGCGCGGCCCTGACCGGCGAGTCCTGGACGGAACTGGCGGCGCTGGCGGCGGAACCGGTGGATTTCTTCCCCGCCGCCATGCAGGAGCGCATCGAAACCCTGCTGCCGCAGGTGGGGAAACAGATTGTGGCCCCGGTCAAGGCTTCGCCGGCGGGGGCGACCACGGCGGCTTTCGCCGCCAACTCCCATCCCGAGTCCGCGCCGCTGAGCGGCTACGGCCCCTACCGGATCGGCCAGGACGGGCGGCTCCATCTCTGCTCGAAGAGCGCCCACTACCACATCCCCCTCGGCCATTCCTTCCCCGGCTACCGCCTGCTGGACCTGGCCCGGCGGCTGGGCCTGCCCAACGCCACCCACAACAACACCCGTGGCATCGCCACCCGCAAGCACGAGGAGGAGATGGTGCGGGTCGCCGGGGGCAATGGCGAACGGCTCAGCCGGGTGCTGAACCTCCAGACCGGCAGCCTCGCCGTCGAGGCCGCCCTCAAGCTCGCCCTCGCCCGCTTCTACCGGATCGAGGCCGGCGTCGCCGAACCTCCCTACGCCGGACGCCGCCCCGTCGTCCTGGTGCTCGGCGACGAGGACGGGAATCTCGCCGCCAACTACCACGGCACCACTCTGTTCACCCAATTCCTCCGGGGCATGTGGCCGGACCTGACCGCCCGGCTCGACGAGGCGGGGCTCTACGAGGTCCGCGCCATCCGGCCCAATTCCCTCGCCGACCTGGAAGCCGCCTTCCGCGAGGCCGACAGCGGCCCGCGCAAGATCGCCGCCTTCTTCCACGAATTCGTGATGATGAACTACCGGGCCTGGCGGCTCGAATCGGCTTTCGTGCGCCGGGCCTACGAACTCTGCGCCGCCCACGACGTGCCCGCCATCGCCGATGAAATCCAGACCTGCGTCTGGAGTCCGGGCCTGTTCGCCTACAAGGAATACGGCGTGCTCCCCAATATGGCCGTGGTCGGCAAGGGCTTCCCCGGCGGCGAATTCGCGGGCTCGCGCCTGATTTTCGACGCGACCTACGACAGCCTGCCCCAGTTCGGCGCCCTGGTCACCAATGGCCAGGAGGAGCTGACCGCCCTCGCCTATCTGGTCACCATCCGCTGGGCCGAGGCCAACACCGCGACCACCCGCGCCATCGGCGACCACTACGAAAGCCGTATCCGCGAACTCGCCGGGCGCTACCCCGACCTGATCTCCGCCGTCGAGGGACGCCGCCATCTGAACGGCCTCAGCTTCCACCGGCTGGACGAGGCCAAGCGCTTCACCGGCTGGCTGAACCGCGCCGGGCTCGACATCAGCGTCCAGACCTACAAGACCTCCTGCCCCCCCACCGCGCTCACCAAACTCCCCCTCGTCGCATCGCGTGCCGTCGCCGACTTCGTCGTGGACCGCATGGCCGAGGCCCTTGCCGAAACCCGGGGCTGAACCATGAGCAAACACCGGCGGCACGGGGAAATCCTAGCCCTGCTCGAAGCGCGGGGCGAGCAACGCATCGAGGACCTGGCGGCGCGGTTCGGGGTCAGCCCGATGACCGTGCGCCGGGATTTGGCCGATCTGGTGGCGACGGGGCAGGCGCAGCGGACCCACGGCGGCGCGGTCCTCTCCCCCACCGGCATCGCCCAGTTCCGCTTCGTCCGCCGCCACGACTCCATGAGCGCGGAAAAGCGCGCCATCGCCCGGCTCGCCGCCGCCCGCATCCGGCCCGGCATGAGCGTGCTGATCGACACCGGGACCACCGCCCTCGAAGTGGCCCGCGAGCTGCGCCCGGTCGAGGGGCTGCGCATCGTCACCACCTCCCTGCCCGTCGCCGCCGAGCTGCACGACGCCCCCGGCCACGAACTGCTGCTCCTCGGCGGCACCGTCCGCCGGGGCGGGCCGGACCTGACCGGGCCGCTCGCCGAGCGCAATCTGGCCGAATTCCGGGTGGACGCGGCCATTCTCGGGGCGGATGCCGCCGAGCCGGCCGGAGTCTTCACCGACGATCCCGCCGTGGCCCGCGTCTCCC
>LVAZ01000328.1 GCA_001603055.1 Victivallales bacterium Lenti_02 | reverse complement strand
GGGCGACGGCGAGAAAGCGGTCGCTGCCGGTGGCCGCCTGGTGGACGCAGGCGGCGGTGAGCAGGTGCCCCATATTGTAGAGTTCGTGGTGAAGCCGCTTGCTCCAGCGCTTCTTCTGGGGGTTGAGCTGGATTTGGGTGCAGATGTAGCCGTCCTCGTCCTGGGTGCGGGCGATGAGGTCGATCCACCCGTCCATTTCCTCGGCGAGGGCGGGTTCGCGGGTCTGGGCGAAGACATGGGCGAGGGCTTCGAGCCACTTGTAGCAGTCGCCGTCGCCCCAGTTCACGCCCAGGTGCGCGCCCTCTTCGAGCCCGGCCCCGATGCGGAAATTGCGGAGCTGGGCGGCGTTGCCCGGTTCGAGCAGGGCCTCGCGCATGGCGGGCAGCATGGCCTGGCGGCACAGCTCGAAACGCTCGTGCCAGAAGCCGTCCCGCCAGGCGACCGTGCCCAGGGGCAGGGCCTGGATGCGGGCATGGGGACTGCGGTGGGCGGCGGGATGACTCATGGCCGGTCGTCGTCCAGGGGGTCGAGGCCGAACCAGCCGGCGGCGAAGTCGGCCCATTCGATGAGGTTGGTGCCGAGGCGGATGCCGCCGCCGAGGGCGAGGGCGATTTCGATTTGGCCCCAGTAGGCGGTGGAGACGCGGGCGAGGGTCACTTCCTCCTCGGCCCAGGTGGCGCGGGGGAGGGTGAGGAAGGGGAAGGTGTTGGTGTGGCGGGCGAATAGTTCCTCGCTGTCGGCTCCCGCCGGGAAGGCGACGTAGGCCTTGCCCCGTTCGTCGAGGCGGGAGTTGCCGGGGAGGATGAAGGCGGCGGAGGTCCACCAGAACAACCCCATGTCCATGGGGAAGGTGGTCTGGAACTCGTCCAGTTGGGGGCCGAACCATTCGCCGCCGCGCAGCCCGGCCACGTCCACGATCTGGGCGAGGGGGCTGACCTGCACGGGGCCGGCCTGGGCTTTCACCCCGGCGCCGGTGGTGGCGGCGAGGGTGAAGAGGTCGGCCGTGTCCTGCTTCCGGGCGGACCAGTAGTTGGCGCAGCCGCCGAGGAGCAGCGCGAGGGCCAGAGCGGGCAGAATCCGGTGCATGGCAATCCTCCGGGCGAAGGTCGGGCCTAGCGCCGCTTCCGCCCGCCGCTCGAGGCGGGGGTGGCGCGGGAGAAGGCCCAACTGCGGATGGTCTTGATCTGCTGTTCCATGGTTTCGGAGAGGGGGACGATCTTGGCGATGCTGATGTCGAGGTCGCGCTGGTTGAAGGTGCGCCCGTCGTGGTAGGCCTCGGTGCGGGCGGAGATGACGGCCTGCTCGATTTCGGCCCCGTTCCAGCCCTCGGTCTGGACGGTGAGCATCTTGTAGTCGAAGTCGTCGAGGTTGGCGTTGTAGCGGGCGAGGTGGATGCGGAAGATTTCGACCCGTTCGTCGGCGGTGGGGAGGTCGCAGAAGAAGACCTGGTCGAAGCGGCCCTTGCGGATGATTTCGGCGGGGAGGGCCTGGATATGGTTGGCGGTGGCGGCGATGAAGACCATGGGCGGCTTTTCCTGCATCCAGGTGAGGAAGGAGGAGAAGATGTGGGAGCTGATGGTGATGCCGTCCTCCTGGATGCCGAGGGCGTTCTCGATTTCGTCGATCCAGAGCACGGCGGGGGCCACCGACTCGATGGTGCGCAGCGCCCGGTGGAAGGTTTCCTCGGGGCTGCCGTAGATGCCGGAGAAGACCAGGTTCATGTCCAGCCGGAAGAGGGGGATTTCCCAGAGCGAGGAGATCGCCTTCACCGCCAGGCTCTTGCCGCAGCCGCTGACGCCCATGATGAGCAGGCCCTTGGGGATGGGCACGCCGGCCGCCACCGCCTCGGGGGTGAACATCCGCCGCCGCTTCACCAGCCAGTCCTTCAGGTTGTCCAGCCCGCCCACGCCCTCGATGCCCCAGCGCGGCGGCGAGAATTCGAGGTAGCCCGATTTCTTGACGATGTTCTTCTTCTCGTTGAAGATTTCGTCGATCAGCTCGTCCTTCGCGGCGTTCCCGTGCTGGAGCACGCGGTGGAGAACATGGCGGATTTCGGTTTCGGTGAGGCCCTTGAGGGCCATGGTCACTTCCTGGAGGGCCGTGTCGGGCAGGTTGTACTTGGCGTCCGAGTCGCGGATTTCCTCGAGCTGGTGGAGAATCTCGTCGCTGTCGGGGGGCGGCACCTCGATCAGGTGGACCTCCTTCTTGAGGGCCTCGGGCAGGTTCAGTTCGGCGGCGAGGATGACCAGCATGCGCTGTTCGGCCGCGTTCGAGTAGTAGACGTCGCGCAGGGCGCGGACGACCTCGGGCTGGCCGAAGTAGGGGGGCAGGTCCTTGAAGACGACGAAGCCGGCGATGTTTTCGCGGACCACGGTTTGCAGGGCTTCGACCGGATCGCGGGTGGCGGCGCGGTCGCCGCCCTCGAGGCCGCCGACGCAGCTCCAGGTGCGGATGGCGGCGCCGGTCTCGTCGGCGACGGTCTTCAGCAGGCGCAGGGCGCGTTCCTCCTCGGGGGTGTAGAGATAGACCAGAGGGCTTTTCGCCTGGACCGAGGTGCGGATTTCGTCGAGAATCATGGACATGGGGCAGTCTCCGGGGACGGGAAGGGACACGCGCGGGCGTCCCGGTAGCATAGCCGGAAAGCGGCGGGGGACAAGAAAACTAGCGGCGCGGCAGGCGGATGGCGTCCGCCGCGCGGTAGCCGTCGCGGTGGACCCGCCAGACGAAGTCGAAATAGGCGAGGTACTGGGGCCCCACGGCCTCGATGCCGAAGCGGGCGACGGCCCGGCGGCGGATTTCGCCGCGGTCGAGGGCGGGGGCGGCGGCGAGGGCGGCGAGGAATTCGGCCCGGGTGCGGCAGCGGAAACCAGTCACGCCCTGCTCGACGGTTTCGGGGAAGGCGCCCCAGTCGGTGGTGATGGCGGGGGTGCCGCACATCTGGGCCTCGATGGCGACGTAGCCGAAGGGTTCGAGGTAGAGGCTGGGCATGAGCACCGCCACCGCCTCGCCCAGCAGTTCCGCCTTGCTCGCGCCCCAGACGCCGTCGTGGACCCGGCGCAGGGGGATGCCCGCCGCCGCGCAGGCGTCCTCGGCCAGGGCGATGCCCTTGTCCGGGGCGTTCCGCCCGAGATAGAGCGCGTAGCCGCCTCTGCCCTGGCCGGGGCGGAAATCCGCCGGATCGATGAAATGGGGGATCACCGTGTCGAAGAAACGGGTGTCGTGGACCAGAGCCGCATGGCTGGTGTAGAGCGCGGCCTGATGGGCGTAGGAGGGGAAGACCCGGTAGGCGTCGCAGCAGTGGTCGTAGCCGATCATGGCCTCGACCAGCGGCAGGTCGCCGACTTCGAGTTCGCCCTGGGCGGCGCCGTAGAGGATGACGGCCAGTTCCGGGCGCGGGTCCCCGTCCAGCTCCTCCATGGCGGCGAAGGCGGCATTGGCCCGGCGGACGTACTCGCGGTGCCAGGCGTTGCCGTAGACCCATTCGCCGCCCGCCTCGCCCAGGTCCACGAACTCGCCGCCGCCCGGCAGATGCGAGCCGCTGATGCCGTAATAGACATAGGACAGGCCGGACCGCTCCAGCATGGTGCAGAAATTCAGGCAGTTGAAGACCTGCGCGTCGGCGGGTCGCCGGGACACCTCGAGCGGCTGGACCGGATGGCCGAACACATGCACTCGGCCGATGGGGCCTTGGTAGGTATCCATGCCTGCCTAGTCCCCGGCCGGCGTCCAGTTGGAAAGTCGAAGGCTCATGCGGGTCTCCCGGTGAGTGTCGGGCAATATAGGCCCTGTTCACCCCTCCCGGCAACGCCTCCCGCGCCCGGGAGGCGGGGAAGACGGGTTTTTCCCGGTTTTCGCTGGCCAAAACGTTAGGCTTGGGTTACACTGAGAGAAGAATCGGCGGGAGGGACTGGTTCCCGCCGGACGGAGCACCATCAACCGGAGAACGATCATGAAACGTCTCGCCCTCGTCCTCGCCCTTGTCGTCTCGGCTGCGGCCATGGCCCAGAGCAAGCCCTTCCAGGCCAGCCTCACGCCCGACATCGCCATCCACGACAGCACCACCATGATCGAGGGGCTCACCCTCAGCATCTGGGGCGAAAACCCGCAGCGCGCCCTCTCCCTCGGCATCGCCAACGGCAGCACCGGCGACAGCTCCGGGTTCAGCCTCGGCTTCCTGCTCAACTACGCCGACAGCTACACCGGCGTCATGTGGGGTTCCGTCAACTTCACCACCGGCGAGGTGCTCGGCTGGCAGGGCGCCTTCGTCAACTACAGCGAAGGCTCGATGAAGGGCCTGCAGACCGGCTGGGTCAACTACGCCCAGCGCATGAAGGGCCTCCAGTTCGGCATCGTCAACTTCGCCGAGAGCGTGAACGAGGTCCTGGTCCAGGTCGGCTTCCTGAACATCATCCGCACCAACGAGACCTGGTTCTCCAACCTGCCCGACGAGATGGCCCCCGCCATGGTCATCGTCAACTGGAAATTCTAGGCTGATTCCCGTTTCTCTCGGCGGCCCGCCAGCAGGAATCGCTGGAGGGCCGTTGTTTTTTCCGATGGTCTTGCGGGGCGGGCCGGATATAGTATGGAGCTGGACGGTTTGGCTGCCTTGGGCCGGCAAGCGACAAGCGAGCTGTTCCCCGATCCGATTGCTGAATGCGGGTTCCCGGCCTTCTTTCCGTGTCTGGAACAAAGGACTCTATGAAACCGTTCTGCGTGCGTGCCGTGCGCTGCGATCACCGTGCCTCGGAAGAGGAACTCTATGCCACCCTGGTGCGGATCACCGAGCCGCTGGAGCGCGCCTGGCAGCGGCTGGCGGCGGCCAGGACCATCGTGGTCAAGACCAACATGGTCTGGCCCCCCGACGAGCTGCGCTATCTGGCGGGCCGCCGCCAGGAGCATGTGGACGATGCCGTCTTCCGCTGCGTGCTCCGCCTGCTGCGCGAGCGGACCTCCGCCCGCCTGCTGGTGGCCGACACCACCCTGCTGGGCAGCGAGCGTCCCGGCCGGGACGTGAATTTCCTGCCCGTCCTCGCCGAATTCGGCGCCGAGTACGTGGAATGCAACGACGGCCCGGTGGGCTGGTACGACGTGCCCGGCGGCGGCATCCTCTTCGGGCGCTATCTGATGCACCAGGCGGTCGGCGGGGCGGAGGCGATGGTCTCGGTGGCCAAGCTCAAAAACCACGCCTTCGCGGGCGTGACCATGACCACCAAGAACCTCTTCGGCCTCTGCCCCCTGCCGCCGCTGGGCCGGAGCCGCGCCTATTTCCACCACCTCGTCCGCCTGTCGGCCTTCCTGGCCGACCTGGGCCAGCTTCTCCATCCCTGCCTGAACATCGTGGACGGGCTGGTGGGCCAGAGCGGGCGCGAATGGGGCGGCAAGGGCCACGTCTGCGACGCCCTGCTGGCGGGCGACCATCCCATCGCCACCGACACCTGCGGCGCCTGGCTGATGGGGCACGATCCCGCCTCGGACTACCCGGCCCCCCCCTTCCGCCGCGACCGCAACACCATGCGGGTCGCCGCCGAACACGGGTTCGGCACGGTGAAGCTGGCCGACATCGACTTCGCCACCGACCTCGAACCGCCGCTCGGCCCCTTCGACTCGGAGGCGACCGACCCGCCCGAAGTCGTCCGCAACTGGCTGCTCTCCACCTGCGAGCAGGCGCTCCATTTCCGCGACCGCCGCGACCGCTACGTGGCCCAGTATCCGAACGAATACATCTTCCTGCGCGACGGGGAGATCGCCTGGCACGGGCCGAGCTTGGAAGGCATGGGCAGCCGCCGCAATCTCGGCGGCGGCCGGCCCGAGAGTGCCCTCTGGCTCAAATTCCTCGATCCCGAGGAGACCGAGCGCGAGCACTTCGAGCTGTACGAGCAGATGCTCGCCCGGCTGCGGACCATTCCGAACCCCTAGAGGGAGCCGACCGTGGACCCTGCCGCCCGCGCCGCCGAGGCCGCCCATGCCGAAATCTGGCGGCGGTTCGTGGACCCGGTCCACCATACGCTGTACCACTATGCCGGGAGGCAGGGGGAGGTGGTGCTCCCCCTGCCCGAGGAATGCGCCCTGGCGAAACCCAACGGCATGAGCTGGTCCACGCCCATCGAGGATGGCCCCTTCTTCGGCGGCCTCTACCTCAGCGGACTCTGCCGCCGCTGGGAAAGCCGCCGCGACGAGGAGTCGGCCGCCTGCGCCCGGCGGATCGCGGCGGGGTTGACGGCCCTGGCCGAGGCCAGCCCGACCCCGGGGTTCGTCCCGCGCGGCTTCGGCCTTGACGGGCGCTGCCACTATCCGATCAGTTCCGAGGACCAGGTCTTTCCCTGGTTCCACGGCCTCTGGCGCTATCTCCGCAGCGGCCTGCCCGCCGCCGCCGAGAGCCAGGACATCGCGAACCTGCTGACCGCGACCATCGGTGCCGTGTCCCGGCACGGCTGGCAGATTCCCTGCGCGCGCCCCGAACTGGGCCATCGCGGCAGCTACATCCGCCCCACCATGTACGATTCCAGCCGTCTTCTTTTCCTCCATCGCGCCCTCGCCGGGGTGACCGGCGACCCGCAGTGGCTGGCGGGCTACCACCAGCGGTTGGCCGAACGGGTCGGCAAGGACGGACGGACCCGCCTGGAACTCTGCGCCCGGGGCATGGAGTATGGTTCCCCCGACCAGCCCGACACCTGCCTCTGGACCACCGCCATGGCCCAGGCCGCCCTGGCCGGCCTGGCGGAGCTGGAGACCGATCCCGAACGCCGTGCCGCCTACCGCCAGGGACTGGTCGCCAGCGCCCGCCGCGCGGTCCCCCATCTGGCCCGCCACCGCCGCTTCGACCCTGCCCTCGGCCGCGATTTCACCGTGGACTGGCGGTTTCTCAACGAGCATTGGCGGCCCCAGGCCACCAGCGAGGAAGCCATCGCCCTGGCCCGTAGCCAGCTCCCTCTCTGGGCCGCCCGCAACCCGCGCAGCCCGCACGAGGACGACACCATGCGCGAACCCCTCTTCGCCGCCTGGATCATCGCCCTGGCGCACGATCCGGCTTTGCTGGCCGAGCAGGCCGGGAACCTCCGCGCCCTGCTGGCGCACTACCCCTGGCCCGAACTGTTCACCGCCACCTTCTTCATCGCCGAGTGCTGCTACTACGAAGCGCTCGCCCCCGGCGCGGAGCCGAGGGAAGGGCCGCGCGGGAGCTGAACCGGCAGCCCCGCCTCTTTCCGGCCGGTCGGTCGGGTTGGTCTTGTCCGGACGTCCCTGGTCAGCGCTGCGGGCTGCGCAGGCCGAAGAGCCCGGTGCAGCGGATGCTGCTCAGCATGTCCCCCATGCTGTGGCCGGTCGGCTCGTGCAGGCGGCGGACGAAGAGCACCCCGCCGAGGCGCAGCAGGCAGCTCACGCCGAAAATCACATGGTAGCCCGAGAAGCGGTAGGCCCCGAGCTGGCAGGAGACGAGCGTGGTCAGGGGTTTGATGCAGGTTCCGGCCAGCAGCGCCGCGAGGCCGCCGGCCAGGCCCATCGAGACGAAGCTCGCGGCCGCCACGTACATCGCCCGGTTGCGGCGGGGCGTGCATTGCAGGGAGAAGCCCCGGATCGAGAGGTTCGCCGCCGAGTTGAGGCAGCCATCGAGCACGAACATGGCGGCGAAGACCGGGAAGCTGGCGGGCGAGTCCGACGGCAGGATCACGTAGGTGAAGGGGACGATGAACTTGCAGACGGTCTGGAACTGCATCACGGGCCGGAACCCGTAGGTGTCGCAGAGCCTGCCCCAGAACCCCGAGGAGGCGGCCATGCCGATGCCGTGCATGACCAGCAGGAGCTGCACGTTGCGGGCGCTGTACTGGAGTTCCCGGATCAGATAGGGCTGGAAGAAGGGCGCCGCCAGGCTGGTCGCGAAGCTCCAGTAGATGCGGTAGAGGAGAAAGGGCCGGTACTCGGCATTGTAGAAGGGCTCGATCACGGCCTTGGCCAGCGGCAGCGTTTCCTCGATCTGGTGCCGGGGCTCGGGGACCAGGGAGAAGAGGAAGATGTCCACCACCCCGAGCAGGATGCCGAAGGAGCCGAGCAGGATGAACCCCTGCACCACCTGGCCCTGCGCCTCGAAGCGGCCGAACCAGAAGGCGATGCAGACCTGGCCCACGATGTCGCCCGCCGTGATCAGCTTCTGGCGGCGGCCCCAGTGCTCGTTGAATCCCGCCTTCGGCACCAGATCGGTCATCCAGGAGAACCAGAGCGGGTCGCCCAGATGGATGAAGGAGTCGTGGACCAGCCAGACGCCGATGATCCACCACACCCGCGCCCCCGGCGTCGAGAACAGCCCCGGCGCCGCCAGCACCCCGAGGAAACTCAGCCGGTGGAGAATGAACAGCGCCATCCAGACCGGCTTGCGCCGCCGCAGGCGGTTGGCCAGGGCGCCCGCCACCAACTGGCAGGCGAGGGTGAAGGTCGCCAGTCCCGAGATCACCCCGAAATGGAAGGCGTCCGCCCCCATCTCCACCAGAAACTTCGTCTGCGGCGCGCCGATCAGGCAGCACCGGTGGTAGGTCATGCCGAGCAGACCGGCGAAGGTGACGATGCGCCAGTGCCGCAGAAATTGGCTGGACGCGGCGGTATGGGAGGACTCGGGCATGGCAGGACCAGTGGTTCCGATTCAGAGTCGGATACTGTACTCCCGCCCCCGCGCTCTGCCCGTTGCTTCGCCTACGGAAAAATCAGGTGGCGGCGGGACGGTTTGCCCCGGGCCGCCCGGTGGCGAGAACCAGGGAGGCCAGAGCCAGGCCGGCGACGGCCACCGGCCAGAAGTTCCGCTCCCCGCCCAGCCGCGCCGTCGCGTCCACCGTCCAGCCGAGCAGCGGCGCGAGCAGCATGATGCCCAGGGATTTGGCCTGGGACTCGATGGACAGGATGGTGGCACCCTGCTCCGGGGCGGAATGGCTGTCCAGCCGGGCCATCAGCAGCGGCCGCCAGACGTTCTGCAGGACCGAGAGGCCGACGAAGGCCCCGATCGTCAGGCCGTTCCAGCGCAGCAGGAGCAGCGGTACCAGGGCCGCGAACAGCAGCCAGTCGAGATGCCACAGGAACCGCGCCGCCCGCTCCTCGTCGCCCCGCCATTCCACCACCCGGTGCGCGTAGCGCGAGGCCTGGCTCGACAGCAGATGCATGACGAAATAGACCAGGCCCACCAGCAGGGCGGCCCGGCGCTTGTCGGCCAGCGTGGTCAGCACGGGCAGCGCCAGGGCGGTCTGCCGGAGAACAGGCTGGAGATAGTCCTTGGCGACGCTGAACATGCCCTCGTAGCAGAAGGATTCGCCCAGCAGCCGCCGCAGCGGCCGCTCGCCCAATGTCTGGCGCAGGGTCCGCCACAGCATGCCGGCCACCGTCCGCAGCGAGAAGCCGGTGACGCAGGCGCCGTCGAGAGCGGCCGGATAGCCCAGGAAGTTGACGATGTTCAGGGCATAGGGGATGATGCAGAACCAGAAGATGCTGGTGTAGTTCCCGGTGCGGAACACCAGCGCCGCCGCGATCAGCACCGACACGGCGGAGCCGAGCTTCGACCAGGAGCGCGTGTAGCCGTAGACTTTGGTCCGCTCGTCGGTGCGGCCCTGGAAGCGCAGCCAGTCGAAGATGATCGCCTTGTGGGTGCCGGTGCGGAAGGCGTCGCCGACGGCGAAGCAGAACATCGCGGCGAACAGCACGGCCAGGCTCTTGCTCATGGCGAACACCGCGAAGGAGGCGATGTAGGCCGCCATCGACACGATCATCGACCGCCGCCGCCCGTAGAGGTCCGCCGCCGCCCCGCTGGGTATCTCGAAAAGGTTCACGCAGACCTCGCGGAACCCCACCAGCAGGCCGATCTGCAGAAAGGACAGCCCCTTCTCCCGGAACACCAGGATCAGGAACGGCTCGTAGTACTGCTGGTTCTTGAGAAACCCGTACAGGCAGAAGCGGAACAGCATGTGTCCCGCACTTCCCGCAGGCGCGGGAGACCCGGCAGGAGACGGCATGCGCGGCCCTTTCGGATGAGGTTTCGGCGAAACCGATACTGTACCGCCCGCCGCGCGGCGTCTACGACCGTCGCCGGCCGACGGTGAGGTAGTCGAGCAGGAGCGACAGCTCGCGGCGCAGTTCGGGCCGCGGCACGACCCGGTCGATGAAGCCGTGCTCGACCAGGAATTCGGCCTGCTGGAAACCCTCGGGCAGCTCGGACTGGGTGGTCTGCTTGATCACCCGCGCCCCGGCGAAGCCGACCAGCGCCCCCGGCTCGGCGAGAATCACGTCGCCGAGGGAGGCGAAGCTGGCGGTGACGCCGGCGGTGGTGGGATGGGTCATGACCACGATGTAGGCCAGCCCGGCGTCGGCGTGGCGGGCCAGGGCGCCGCTGGTCTTGGCCATCTGCATCAGGCTGAACATGCCCTCCTGCATGCGCGCCCCGCCGCTGGCGGTGACGATCACCAGGGGCAGGCCCCGCTCGGTGGCCGTCTCGGTGATCCGCGTCACCTTCTCGCCCAGCACCGAGCCCATGCTCCCGCCCATGAAGCGGAAATCCATGACGCCGAGGGCGTAGGCCTGCTTGTCCAGGGTCGCGAGCCCGCAGCGGATCGCGGAGTTCACCCCGGTCTTCTCGACCGCCTCGCGGTATTTCTGCCGGTAGCTGACCCCGGCGGCGGCGAACTGGAGCGGGTCCCCCGAGCGCAGCTCGATATCCTGCTCGGCGAAACTGCCCGGATCGGTGAGCAGGTCGATGCGCTGTTCGGCGGGCAGGGGATAGTGGAAGCCGCAGATGGGGCAGACATGGAGGCTTTCCTCCAGCTTGGAGGTGTAGACCACCCCGTCGCAGCCCTTGCACTTCTGCCAGAGACCCGCCGGAATCTCGCTTTTGCTGGCCGTGCGCAGGGTGGAGTATCTCGTTTTGCGGAAAAGAGGCATTGGCTTGGTCATCCTCGGGCCGTTGTGAGGACACTGACCGCCAGCGCACCCGCCGCCAGCAATGTCCCCGCGGCCTCGCCCAGAGTGTGGCCCGTGGTTAGCACGTCGTCCACCAGGAGGACGTGTCGTCCCCGGACCGGCCATCGCGGCCGGGGAGCGAATACACCCCTCACATTAGCTTGGCGTCGGTCGATATCAAGCAAGGCCTGGCGACGGGTGGCGCGGGTGCGGACCAGAGCCGGAAGAACGGGGATGCCGAGGCCCGCGCCGACCTCGTCGGCGAGCAGGGCGGTCTGGTTGTAGCCCCGCCGCAGCCGCCGCCACCAATGCAGCGGCACCGGCACGACGATCTCGGGCACCCCGGTGCCGTGCTCCTCCCAGGCGCGGACCATCCGCCGTCCCAGAAACCGGGCCAGATAGGGCTGGTCGCCGTATTTCAGGCGGTGGACCAGATCGCGCACGGTTCCCCCGTAGGGGAACACCGACACGGCGTGCCGCCAGGGCCGCGGCCCGAGGCGCAGGCATTCGCCGCAGGCATCGAGCGCGCTGTCCGCCGCGCCGCCGCACCGCCCGCACCGGGGCCGGGGCAGTTCCCGCAGCCCCTCGGCGCAGGCCGCGCACAATTCCCCGTCCGGGCCCGGCGCCGCCCCGGCGCACACCGGGCAGGCCTCGGGCACGAAGAAGCCAACTGCCATGCCGCCGATTCTGCCGAGCATCGTCTCACCTGTCTGCCGCCGAACGAACAACCGTGGCGCGCTTGCAAAACGCTTGTCCTAACCTACAGTAACATACCGATTTGCCTAGGCGATTTCAGGCCGTTCTGCCATTTGCGGAAAAGTGTGCGGCATAGGCGATTGCGGCGATTTCTGCGCAGTTGCCCCCCGGTGGCCCCGCTTCCGCTGGCAGGCCCGGGGACGGGCGCGGTCTGGCCTTGTTGTTTTTCCGGACCCGAGGTCCTTCGATTCCTGTACCAAGCCGAAAGGAGCGTCTCATGGCTGGCAAAATGATGTCGATCGACGGCAACTTCGCGGCGGCTCACGTAGCCTATGCGTTCAGCGATGTTGCGGCGATCTATCCGATCACCCCGTCCTCGACGATGGGCGAGTACGCCGACACCTGGGCCTCGATGGGCCAGAAGAACATCTTCGACCGCGTGCTCGAGGTGGTCGAGATGCAGTCCGAGGCCGGCGCGGCCGGCGCTCTCCACGGCGCGCTGAGCGCGGGCTCCCTGAGCACCACCTTCACCGCCTCCCAGGGCCTCCTGCTGATGATCCCGAACATGTACAAGATCGCCGGCGAGATGCTGCCGACCGTCTTCCATGTCTCGGCCCGCTCCATTGCCGCCCAGTCCCTCTCCATCTTCGGCGACCACTCCGACGTGATGAGCGTCCGCCAGACCGGCTTCGCCCTCATGGCCGCCAGCTCCATCCAGGAAACCATGGACCTCGCCCTGGTCAGCCATCTGGCCACCCTCGAGGCCTCCGTCCCCTTCCTCAACTTCTTCGACGGCTTCCGGACCTCCCACGAGATCCAGAAGGTCGAGATGATCGACTATCCCACCATGGCCGGCCTGCTGGACATGAAGTACGTCGAGCAGTTCCGCGCCCGCGCCATGCGCCCCGAGGCCCATCCGGTCAAGGTCGGCGCCCAGAACCCCGACGTCTACTTCCAGGGCCGCGAGACCGTCAACAAGTACTACGACGCCGTCCCCGCCATCGTCCAGAAGTACATGGACCTCGTCGGCAAGACCGTCGGCCGCAAGTACAAGCTCTTCGACTACATCGGCGCCCCCGATGCCGAGAAGATCATCATCGCCATGGGCAGCGGCTGCGAGACCATCGAGGAGACCATCAACTACCTCGTCGCCAAGGGCGAGAAGGTCGGCGCCATCGTCGTCCACCTCTACCGGCCCTTCTCCCTCGAGGCCTTCCTCGGCGCGCTGCCGGCGACCACCAAGAAGATCGCCGTCCTCGACCGCACCAAGGAGCCCGGCGCCATCGGCGAGCCCCTCTATGTGGACGTCTGCAGCGCCCTCCGCGGCCGCGCCGACCTGACCATCATCGGCGGCCGCTACGGCCTCTCCTCCAAGGAGTTCACCCCCACCATGGTCAAGGCGGTCTACGACCACCTCGACAACAACGGCTGGCACGGCTTCACCGTCGGCATCAACGACGACGTCACCAACCTCTCGATCCCCCTCGGCGAGGAGATCGACACCGAGCCGGCCGGCACCACCCGCTGCATGTTCTGGGGTCTCGGTTCCGACGGCACCGTCGGCGCCAACAAGAACTCCATCACCATCATCGGCGACAGCACCGACATGTACGCCCAGGGCTACTTCTCCTACGACTCGAAGAAGTCCGGCGGCATCACCATCAGCCACCTCCGCTTCGGCAAGAAGAAGATCCAGAGCCCCTATCTGATCACCAAGCCGGACTTCGTGGCCTGCCACAACCCCGCCTTCATCGGCCGCTTCGACATGCTCAAGGGCATCGCCGAAGGCGGCACCTTCCTGCTCAGCTCCGAACACCACGCCAGCGAGGTCTTCGAGACCCTGACCCGCGACATGCAGGAAACCATCATCCGCAAGAAGATCAAGTTCTACACCATCGACGCCCTCAAGATCGCCGAGAAGGTCGGCCTGGGCGGCCGCGTCAACACGGTCATGCAGACCGCCTTCTTCGCCCTCAGCGGCATCCTCCCCCAGGACGACGCCATCAAGCTGATCAAGAAGGCCGCCGAGAAATCCTTCGCCAAGAAGGGCATGGACATCGTCAAGATGAACTGGGACGCCATCGACGGCACCGTGGCATCCATCGAGGCGGTGAAGATTCCCGCCAGCCTCGCCGGCGTGAAGTCCTACGTGCCCCCGCAGTTGGTCGCCGACGACGCCAGCGACTTCGCCAAAAACATCATCCTGCCCCTGATGCACCTCAAGGGCGACGATGTGCCGGTGAGCCAGATGAGCTTCGACGGCGTCATCCCCAGCGGCACCTCCTGCCTCGAGAAACGCGGCATCGCCCCCCGCGTGCCCCACTGGATCGCCGACAACTGCATCCAGTGCAACCAGTGCGTCATGGCCTGCCCCCACGCCGTCATCCGCGCCAAGCAGATCGCCGCGGCCGACCTGGTCAAAGCCCCCGCCACCTTCCATGCGGTGGACAACAAGAGCAAGAAGGACGCGGACCTCAAGTACAAGATCCAGGTCTACATCGAGGACTGCACCGGCTGCGGTGTCTGCATCAAGACCTGCCCCAAGGCCGCCCTCGAAATCAGCACCCTCGAAGCCGAGCGCGCCCTGGGCGAGCGCCAGAACGCCGAGTTCTTCGAAGCCCTGCCCGACAACGTGCTGGGCACCAGCAACCCGAACACGGTGAAGGGCTCCCAGTTCCTGAAGCCCCTCTTCGAGTTCTCCGGCGCCTGCGCGGGCTGCGGCGAGACCCCCTACGTCAAGCTGGTCACCCAGCTCTTCGGCGAGCGCATGGTCATCGCCAACGCCACCGGCTGCTCCTCCATCTACGGCGGCACCTTCCCCACCATCCCCTACTGCACCACCAAGGAAGGCTACGGCCCGACCTGGGGCAACAGCCTCTTCGAGGACAACGCCGAATACGGCATGGGCATGCGCCTCGCCGTCGACAGCAACCGCGGCCTGCTCAAGAAGGCCGTCGAAGCCCTCCTCGCCGCCGGCACCACCGCCGACTTCGCCGCCGCCCTCGGCAAGTGCCTCGAACTCTGGAACCAGAAGGGCCAGGAGGCCATCGCCGCCCAACGCGCCGTCCGCGCCCTCCTCCCCGCCGCCCTCGCCGCCGCCACTGCCGCCAACCGCGCCGCTCTCGCCAAGGTCGCCGAACTGGCCGACTACTTCGTCGACAAGTCCGTCTGGATCTTCGGCGGCGACGGCTGGGCCTACGACATCGGCTACGGCGGTCTCGACCACGTCCTCGCCAGCGGCCGGAACGTCAACGTCCTGGTCATGGACACCGAGGTCTACTCCAACACCGGCGGGCAGGCCTCGAAGGCCACCCCCATCGGCGCGGTCGCCAAGTTCGCCAACGCGGGCAAGCGCATGGGCAAGAAGAACATGGGCCTGATGATGATGAGCTACGGCCACATCTACGTGGCCTCCATCGCCATGGGCGCCAACCGCAACCAGTGCCTCAAGGCCTTCCAGGAGGCCGAAGCCTACGACGGCCCCTCCATCATCCTCGCCTACTCGCCCTGCATCAACCACGGCATCGACATGATGTGCAGCCAGGAAGAGCAGAAGCGCGCCGTCGAGTCCGGCTACTTCCCCCTCTACCGCTACAATCCCGCGGCTGAGAAGGGCAGCAAGCTGGTCTTCGAGAGCAAGGACCCCGATGGCAGCTTCCAGGAATTCCTGAAGAGCGAGCGGCGCTACACCTCCCTGTACAAGACCGCTCCCGGCGAGGCCGAAGGTCTCTTCGCCGCCGCCGAGCAGGACGCCATGCGGCGCTTCCAGCTCATGAAGGCCCTCGGCGACATCTTCTAGTCTTCCATCCCGGCACCGGCGGCAACCCCGCCGGTGCTTCCATTCCCGACGCCCCGCCGGAAACCGTATTCCGCCGGGGCGTTTCCTTTTCTCCGGGCTACAGTAGCGGGACACCAGCGGAACCCCCCAGCGATCATGCCACAGCAGCCCATCCCATCCCCCCGCGTCGCGGTGGTCCTCCCCGCCTTCAACGCCGCCGCCACCCTCCCTGACACCCTCCGCTCCCTCGCCGCCCAGACCCTGGCCGACTGGGAGCTGGTGGCGGTGGACGACGGCTCGACCGACGGCACCTGGGACATCCTCGCCGCCGCCGCCCGCGACCCGCGCGTCCGTCCCCTGCGCCATGCCGCCAACCGGGGCATCGTCGCCGCGCTCGACACCGCCCTCGCCGCCGTCGCCGCCCCCCTGGTGGCCCGGCTCGACGCCGACGACACCTGTCTGCCCGAACGGCTGGCCCGGCAGGCCGCCTTTCTCGACGCCCACCCCGAAACCGGCCTGGTGGGCTGCCGCGTCGCCTTCGGCGGCGACCGCGAAGCCCAGGCGGGATACGCCGCCCATGTGGACTGGCTGAACACCCTCGTCGAGGCCGACGACATCCGCCTGAACCGTTTCGTCGAAAGCCCCTTCGCCCATCCCTCCGTCATGTTCCGCCGCGAGCTGGTGGACCGTTTCGGCGGCTACCGCGACGGGCCGTTCCCCGAGGACTACGAACTCTGGCTGCGCTGGCTCGACGCCGGAGTCCGCATGGCCAAGGTCCCCGAAACCCTCGTCGTCTGGAACGACCCGCCCGGCCGCCTCTCCCGCACCGATTCCCGCTACTCGCCCCTGGCCTTCTACGCGACCAAGGCCGAGTATCTCGCCCGCTGGCTCGCCCGCCACAATCCCCGGCATCCCGACATCGTCCTCTGGGGCGCGGGGCATGAGAGCCGCAAACGGGCCGAGTTCCTGGTCGGGCACGGCGTCCGCATCACCCACTATGTGGACATCGACCCCCGCAAAATCGGCCAGCGCATCCACGACCGCCCCGTGCTCGGTCCCGGGCAACTGCCCCCGCCCGGAACGGCCTTCGTCGTCTCCTACGTCGGCAACCGCGGCGCCCGCGAGGAAATCCGCCAGCGCCTCGACGCCAAGGGCTACCGGGAAGGTCGGCACTTCATTCTCGGCGCCTGAGGGGGAGATCCCTGCGGCCTCGCATCCTTGGCGCTCCGTTGGCGTGGCGTCGCGCCGAAACGGCAGTACGTTGCGCCATTGGCGTCTGGTTGATGACATGAGGTCCGCGATGAAACTCCTGCGTTTTCTGCTTGGATCGATTCTGCTTGGTCAGGTCTGGGCCGGCGAGGCCACGCTGCACGAGGAGGCGGGGGAACTGCTCTTCGCCAACGCCCATCTCATGCTCCGGTTCGACCGGGAGACAGGCATCTGGACCGGTTTGGAGACGCCGGCGGGCAGCGTGTTTTTCCGGCGGCCTGCCGCCGAGCCCGCCGCCAACCTGCGCGTGGCCGGGAAGCCGGTCTTCGCGCCGGGAACCCCGTTCCTGCGCCGCCGCCATGAACTGGTCCAACTGCCCGTCGCCACCCGCTTCGAGGTGGTCGTCGCCCAGGGCGACTGGGAGGCGACGCTGGGCTACACCCTGTGGGACGCGGGCACGTTGCAGCGGACGGTGGTTTTCGCCTATCTTGGCAACGAGACCGGGGGCGAAGTGCGCCAGGCGTCGCTGCTGCTGCCGCCCCTCGCCGTGCCGGGCGAGGACGCCCACTGGTTCGCCACGGCGGAGTATCCGGCCCGCGACCATGCCTTCCGCCACGCCAGCCCCGGCCGCAGCTACCCGTATCCCTTCTCCTCCTCCATCATCGGCGGCCTCGTCGCCCGGAGCGAAGCCAGCGGCGAGAGCCTGGTCGCCGCCTATTACTGCGAGGACGAATGGATTCGCCCGGATTTCCGGGAGGAGCAGGAAGCGGTGCGGGTCGAGTACAACCAGTTGCTGGCCGAATGGCTGCGCCCCGGCCTGCGGGTGGACGCGGGCAGCCAGCTTGTGCGGGTCCTGCGCGGCACCCGCCAGGACGCCCTTCAGGCCCTCCAGGATTTCTTTGAGCTGCCCGGTCTGCGCACCCGGATCGGCATGCCCGCCGACACCGGGCGGAATGTCTTCTACTCCGCCCATCCGGGGGGCACCATCGATGCCAACTTCCGGGACGTGGGCGGCTTCGCCAACTTCGCCAAACTCCTGCCCGGCCTGCGGGAGATGGGCGTCAACGTCCTCTGGCTGCTGCCGTTCTGGTACGGCCCGGTCTACGCCCCCTACGACTACTACCGGCTCGATCCCCGATGCGGCACCCCCGAGGAGCTGCGCGCCCTCACCGACCGCGCCCACGGGCTGGGCATGCGGGTGCTGGGAGACCTGATCCCCCACGGACCCCGCGAGGAGCCCGGCGTCAAGCCCACCTTCGGCGAAACCTATCCGGAATGGATTTGCCGGGACCAGGAGGGGAACATGCTCTTCTGGTGGGGCTGCTACTACACCGACTACGCCCATCCCGGCTGGCAGGACTATATGGCCGAACACGCCGCCTACTGGGTCCGCGAGGGCGGTCTGGACGGCTACCGGGTGGACGTGGCGGCGGGCGGCGCCCCGAACTGGCGGCCCCACGGCAGCAACCGCCCCAGTTTCTCGGGCCTGCGCGGCGGGCTCGAACTGATGCGCAAGGCCCGCGCGGCCTGCCTGCGCGAGAATCCCAACACCCTGTTTCTGGCCGAGACCCAGGGCGCGGTGCTCTATTCCGCCGCCGAGCACGAATACGATTGGGCCTTCGCCCGCCTGCTCCGCGACCATGTGCTCGCCGACGATCCCGCCGCCTTCGTCCAGGGCATGTCCGGCTATCTGGAAAACCACACCCACGCCTTCCCGGCGGACGCCTTTCCCATCCGCTTCCTGACCAACCACGACGAACTCCGTGCCCGCTATCTCTACGGCCCCGGCCTGCACCGGGCGCTGCTGGCGCTCTGCGCCTTCATGAAGGGCGCGCCCCTGCTCTACCACGAGCAGGAAATCGGCAACGAGGATTTCCTCGCCAAACTCTACGGCATCCGTGCCCGCTACGACGAGCTGTCCGTCGGCAAGGTCAGCTACCGCCGGGTCCGGGCCACGCCGGCCCATGTGTTCTGCATCGAGCGCGAGCACCAGGGGAAACGGAGCGTGGCGGTCATCAACCTCGTCAACGAACCCGCCACGGTCCGGCTCTCCCTGCCGGCCGAGGGGCTCGCCCGCCCCGGCATCCACGAGGCGGCGAGCGGGGTGAACCTCGCCTACGCGCCGGTCACCGAATACGACCTGTCCGCCTACGGCTACGCGGTCTTCGTCATCCGCGAACAGGACGAGCTGCCCCCCGCCGTTCCCGCCCCCGTCCATCCCCGCATGGAACGCAGTTCCGAAACGCGGATTACCCGGACCGGCGACACGGCCGCCCTCGCTCATCCCGGCTTCGCGGCCACCGTCGAGGCGACACGGGGCGGTTTGCTCGGGGAACTGCGCGGCCCCGACGGCATCCCGCTCCTGCGCGGCATGGAGCTGCGCGAGGGCCAGCGCAAACTCTTCGTCGGCTGCGACCCCCTCGACTTGGCCGCGACCCAGGCTACCCTCGAGGTGAGCGACACCGAGGCGGTGGCCACGGGCGAACTGCGCGACAGCGCCGGCGTGCCCCGGCTGGCCTACCGGCTGCATTATCGTTTGACCGAGGCGGGGCTCGATGGCGAGGTCGCCCTGAGCCCGCTCACCGAGCTGCCTCCCACCAAGTCGGAACTGAATCTGTGGCTCCGTTTCGCCACCGCCAGCCATTGGTTCGCGCAGACCACCGAGGGCGATCTGCAAGGCCGCGCCCGGCGCATCTGGGCCACCGCCCAGGGCTTCGACGGACGCTATTGGCACGGCGCGGGCGAGGCGTTCCACGACACCAGCCTGTATCCCCTGCCGCCCGGCGGCAGCCTCGGCGTGCTCGACGAAACCCGCCGGCTCGCGCTCGCCCTCTCCCTCCTCCCCGGCGGCGATTTCGCCGAACGGGTCCGCCTCGTCGAGGACAAGGCCACCGATCCCCCCGGCGAACTGGGCGGCCCCGCCGCCGTCACCGCCGAAATCCGTCTCATCGAGAAGGACCAGACCACCGTCTGGGAAAAAGGCCGGGAGAAACGCTGCCGGTTCCGGTTGGCCGTCGGTCCGGCGGAAACGGTCTTCAAGCGTGAGGCCGGAGCGGCGGCGCAGTGGCATACCTTCGGCTCCCGCTACATCCTCTCCGGCCCCAATCTCCGGGCCGAGGTGGTCCGTTCCCGCGGCGGCGGGCTCGCCGCGCTGGTGGACGGCAACGGCCAGGGTCTGCGGGTGAGCGACGCCCGGTTCTACACCGACCAGGGCCTCTATGGCGAATGGGCCGATTCGCGCGGCGTTCTCAACAAGATGAACGCCACCAACCGCGACGACCCCGAGCCGGACACCCGGCTGCTGCCCGGCTCGCCCCTCGAACTCCGTTTCCGCAGCTTCTTCCGCCATCCCTACGCGGGCGGCCGCTCCCTGCTCAATCCCCGGATCGAGTACGCGGTGGACTACACCATGCCCGTCGCCGAAGGCCAGGGCCTGCGGATAGACTGCGGGGTCCGCCCCTATCTGACCAAATTCGCCACCGGGGGCTTCCTCGCCTACAAGATTACCCTCGACGGTCCGGACCAGTGGCAACTGGACGGCGGCGAATGGCAGGGCCTGCCCGAAACTTCGCAGCGGGTCTGGCAGAGCAAGGCGGCGGGGCATCTGCCCCAAACCCTGGCCCTGCGCGACAGCAAAACCGGGGCCTGGACCCGGTTCGCCAACTTCGCCGCCGGGGAGGATCAGGTTCAGAATGTCTTCATCCATGCGGGCAAGGGGCAAGTCCACTTCTTCGTCGCCTTCTACGACATGGAACCCACCGACATCCGCCCGCTCTGGCGGCGGGCGGCCTTTACCATCCAAGCCGGAGGCGACCAATGAAACGCCTTGCCTGCCTTCTTCCCCTCCTTGCCAGCCTCGCCGCCGCCGCGCCGGCCATCGACCGGACCGGCGACGAGCTGACCGTGCGCACCGCCCGCCATACCGCCACCTTCGCCGCCGATTCCGGCTTGCTGCACACGCTGGCGCTGGCCGACGGCACCCCCCTGCTGGTCAGCAGCCGGGTCTACAACGATGTGCTCCCGGACGGACGCAAGGGCTTCGGCCCCAAGGCCACCGATCCGGCCAAGGCCACCCCGCAGGCGGACGGCTCGGTGGTGGTCGAAGTGGCGGGCCAACTGCTCGACGCGGAGGGCAATCCCCATCCCGTCTTCCCCCTCGGCTACCGCGCCCGCTACCAGTTCGACGACTCCGCGCAAGTGCGCCTGGCCGTCTCCCTGGTTCCCGAATTCGACAGCGAGGCGGTGTACGGTTTCGCCGCCCACATCCTGAGTCTGGCGGCGCACCGGGAATTTTTCGTGAACACCGCCGACGGCCTGATTTCCGAATTGGCCGCCACCCGTTCCACCCGGACCTACCAGTCCGAGGGCGAACCCCTGTCGATGGAGAATCCCTACCTGGGCGTGGTGCTGCAAAGCGGCCAGGTGGTGGTGTTCCGTTTCGTGGCGGGGGTGGACAGCCTGCTGAACATCTTTCTCCACGACTCCGGCACCGGCCCCACCCATCTCTTCCTGGCCCAGCTATCCGGCCCCACCAGCCGACAAACCCGCAAGGGCGACGCCTGGACCCATGAACTGGTGATCGAGACCATCCCCCTCGCCGATTGGGGCAAAACCACCCCCTGACTCGGGCGGGCTTGGCGTACCCGGTTTTACTCGATGCCGGTGGGCTTGGTCCATTCCCGGGAGGGGGGCCAGTCGGCCTCGGCCAGGGGGCCGAGCTTCCAGGGCTTGCGGGTGCGGAAGGGATTGACGAAGGAGCGGGTGAGCCGTTTGGTTTCCCAGAGATGGTTCATGCAGGCCCGCATGCAGCCGCGCGCGCCTTCGAGCGCCGGGTTGTGGTGGTAGCTGGCGGGATAGCCAACCACCTTGTCCAGATCAGGCTTGCCGCAGTACTTTCCTGCGAAATTATTGGGATCGGCCTCGGGCCGCATGAAGGGATTGTAGGCCTCGTTGCCGCCGCAGTAGGCGATCGAGCACTTGGTCACGTCGAACTTCCCCCATTCGATCTGCCGTCCGGCCACGGTGATCGACTCGGTCTCGGTGCCCGAGATGGCATTGCCCGAGCATTCGCGGACGCAGGCCATACAGCGGTCGCAGAGCTTGCCCGCGAACAGCGGGTCGGGCTCCAGCGGCGCGTCGGTCAGCATGGCCACATAGCGGACCGCCGGGCCGAATTCGGGATTCAGGAAGACCTTGCTGTAGCCGAATTCGCCCAGCCCGGCGCAGAAAGCGGCGATCCGGAAGTCGATCATCACATCGGGCGCGGCCTGGCCCTCGCGCACCGGGCGGCTGCGCTCGGGGTGATGGCGCTGGGTGTCGAAGCGGATGGTTGCGCCGGGATACATGTTCGGAATCGGCGCGCATTCCCATTCGCGGTCCTCGATGAAGCAGCACAGTTCCCGCTGCACGCAGGGCATGTAGACCAGATTCATCCCGCCGTAGCCAAGCGCGCTGTAGGCCGCGAAGTAGGTCCCCTCCTCGATCCCCCGGAAATACCCGCGCGGAATCCGGAAGCCCAGGACAATGCACGCCTTGGCCCCCGGGAATATCTGCCGGGGGTCCTGCTGGATCGGCGCCCCCTCGAAACGGTCCATCGAGGCGATGCCGCAGAGATCCGCGCCCAGCTCGCGCGCGGCCTGTTTCACCATGTCGGATGTGAGTTCCATCGATGCGCTCCTACATCTGCTGCACAAACTTTTATCCAACAATGTTGGACAAGATAAAAACATGAACTACATTACCGGACATGATACAGGTTGTCAAACGCGCCCATTCTCTTCTTCTGGCCGTCCGGGCTCTGGAATCCGCGCCCCTGCGCGAGCTGGCCGCCGCCTGCGGCCTGCCCAAGACCACGGCGGGGAACATTCTGCGCAGTCTGGCGGAACTGGGTCTGCTCGACCAGGCGGCGAACGGGGACTACCGGATCGGCGGCGGCCTGCGCGAGTTGGCGAGCGTTGACGGGGACGGCGCGGCCTTGGCCGAAGCCGCCGCCCGCGTCATTCCCGAACTCGCCGCCCGGCTCGGCGAGACGGTTCTCGCGGTGCGCCTGCGCGGCCCCCGGCTCGAGGTTCTGGCCGAGGCGGCGGGAAACCGCAGCATCGTCGTCCATCCCGACGCCATCCGGGACATCGCCCCGACCACCTGGGCCACCGGCCGGGTGCTGCTTGCCCATCTTCCGCCCGAAGACCCCCGCCGCCGCCGGGGCGAGGCGGACAACGATTTCGCGCGCATCCGCCGCGAGGGCGTCGCCTACCGCCGCTCCCCCGACGGGGAAATCCAGTCCCTCGCGGTGCCGGTCCTGCGCGGCGGGCAGGCGGTCGCCGCCGTCGGTCTCTGCCTCCCCGTGTTCCGCTACGCCGCCGCCGACCGCGCAGCCCTCGTCGCCGCCCTCCGCCAGGCGGCGGAGAACATGTGAACCGGGGGCCGGAATAGGGCGAAAAGAGGTCGATTCAATCGATCCAGTCGATTCAATCGATGTTTGCCGGATAACCGTCTTTTCCGCCCGTAGCCGGGAATCGCGGCGGGGATGCGGTTGGGGGGGTGGATATGCCGCGCTATAGTACTTGATTTGATGTCATCCCTCCACCCTGGCGTGCGAGATAACTGAAGGATAGCAGCGACATGGCGACCCCGCGCGAAAACGACACGATGGCGAAACTGGTGGCGCTCTGCAAGCGCCGCGGCTTCATTTTCCAGAGTTCCGAAATCTACGAGGGCATCAACGGCTTCTGGGACTACGGCCCCTACGGCGTGACCATGCGCCGCGCGGTCGAGAATCTCTGGTGGAAATACATGGTCGAGGACCGCGAGAACGTGGTCGGCCTCGATTCCACCATCATCTGCAACCCCCGCGTCTGGAAGGCCTCCGGCCATCTCGACCAGTTCAGCGACGCCATGGTGGATTGCCTGGACTGCAAGAAGCGCCACCGCCAGGACCAGATGGAGGACCCGACCACCTGTCCCGCCTGCGGCTCGAAGAAGCTCACCGAGCCCCGCGAGTTCAACCTGATGATGAAGACCTTCGTCGGCCCCGTGTTCGACGAGGAGCACGCCGCCTATCTGCGGGCCGAGACCTGCCAGCCGATTTTCGTGGACTTCGAGCAGGTCCGGGTCGCCAGCCGCCAGAAGCTGCCCTTCGGCATCGCCCAGACCGGCAAGGCCTTCCGCAACGAGATCAACCCCCGCTTCTTCACCTTCCGCAGCCGCGAGTTCGTGCAGATGGAGATGGAATTCTTCTGCAAGGACGCCGAGTCCATGGACTGGTACAACTACTGGCGCGCCGAACGCTGGAAGTTCTACACCGACCTGCTCCAGTTCCCCGAGGACCAGTTGCGCATCCACGACCACGACAAGCTGGCCCACTACGCCAAGGCGGCCCTCGACATCGAGTTCGCCTTCCCCTTCGGCTGGGGCGAGATCGAGGGCGTCCACCACCGCGGCACCTGGGACATGTCCCGCCACACCGAATACTCGGGCAAGGACCTGAGCTACTTCGACCAGGAGGCCAACGAGCGCTACCTCCCCACCGTCGTCGAGACCTCCTGCGGCCTCGACCGCATCATCCTGGCCCTGCTCTGCCGGGGCTACCGCGAGGACTTGGCCGACACCCAGAAGGAGGACAAGGACCAGGATGTCCGGGTTTCCCTTTCCCTGCCGCCCGCCGTCGCCCCCGTCCAGGTCGCCGTCCTGCCCCTGGTCAAGAAGCTCGGCGACAAGGCCGAGGCCATCTACGCCGACCTGCGCCGCGCCTTCCGCTGCGAGTACGACCTGGCCGGCTCCATCGGCAAGCGCTACCGCCGCCAGGACGAGATCGGCACCCCCTTCTGCGTCACCGTGGACTTCGACACCCTCGAGGACCAGGCCGTCACCGTCCGCGACCGCGACGCCATGACCCAGGAACGCATCTCCCTCGACCAGATCAAGAGCTATCTGGCCGGCCGGATTCTCTAGCCCACTTCTCCGAGGCCGCCATGAGCAAACGAGCCCGCATTTTCCTGGTCGTCGCCGCCCTCGCCCTCGCCGCGAATCTGGCCGTCGGCTACCGGGTCTATTCGGCCGAGGCCAAGGCGGCCAACGAGGAGGAGGCCTTCGAGAAAATCAGCGTCATGATGCGGGTGATCCAGCTCATCCGCAAGGACTACATCGACGCCGACAAGGTGGACTACGAGAGCCTGGTCTACAATGCCCTCCACGGCATGGTGAACTCGCTCGATCCCTTCAGCGACTTCATGCCCCCGGACCAGCTCAAGGAGATGATGGAGGAGACCGAGGGCGAGTTCGGCGGGCTCGGGGTGATTGTCACCATGCGCGACGACTGGCTCACCGTCATGTCGCCCATCGAGGGAACTCCCGGCTTCCGGGCGGGCCTCCAGCCCGGCGACCGCATCGTGCGCATCGGGGGAAATCCCACCGAGGGCATGAAGATCAACGAGGCCGTGGGCATGCTCAAGGGCAAGCCGGGCACTTCGGTGACCATCACCCTCCACCGCCCCCGCCAGGACCAGACCTGGGACGTGACCATCACCCGCGAGATGATCCCGGTGGTCAGCGTCAAGGACGCCCATCTGATCGACGGCACCAAAATCGGCTACGTCCAGGTGCTCCAGTTCAACGACCCCACCGCGCAGGAGCTGGAGACGAAGCTCAAGAGTCTGCTCGAACAGGGGGCCGGCAGCCTCGTTCTGGACCTGCGCAACAATCCCGGCGGCCTGCTCACCTCGGCGGCGGACGTGTGCAGCCTCTTCCTCAGGCCCGGCATGCTGGTGGTCTCGACCGAAGGCCGCCGCCCCTCCCAGAAACAGGAACTCAAGGTGGCCGCGCGGGGCTGGCGGATTCCCGACAAGACGCCCGTGGCCATTCTGGTCAACGGCGGCAGCGCCAGCGCCGCCGAAATCGTCGCCGGCTGCCTGAGCGACCACGGGCGGGCCATTCTGGTGGGCGAGCGGACCTTCGGCAAGGGCTCCGTCCAGAACGTGGTCGATCTGCCCGACGGCAGCGCCCTGCGCCTGACCACCGCCATGTACTACACCCCCAATCGGCGGGTCATCCACCGCAACGGCATTCTGCCCGATCTCGAAGTCGTGCTCAGCGACGAGGAATACCGCCAGTTCGCCCGTGCCGCCGCCGCCATCGCGGGTGTGGACGAGGCCATCGAGGCCAAGGACCGCCAGCTCGAACGCGCGGTCGAGGCCCTGCAGAACGGCGAGGCCAAACCCGGGCGCATCCGCCCGGCCCAGACCGCCAGCCGCCCGCCCGCCGAACCCTAAGCCCCCGGACTTCCAGCCGGGGCCATTCCAGGAGGAATCCACCATGATCCGCGTAACCGTTCTTGGCGCCGCCGGCCGCATGGGCCGCATGCTCGTGCAGCACGTGGCCGCCGCCGCCGACATGCAGCTTGCCGGCGCCACCGAAGTCCCCGGCTCCCCCTTCCTCGGCCAGGACGCCGGCACCGTGGCCGGCCTCGCCCCTCTCGGCGTGCCGATTGTGGACGATCTCGCCCAGGCGCTCGATACCGACGTCGTGATCGATTTCACCGTGCCCGCCGCCACCCTCGCCGCCGCCCCCAGGGCCGTCGCCGCCGGCGCCGCCCTCGTCATCGGCACCACCGGCATGAGCGACGCCAACAAGGCCGAAATCCGCAAGCTGGCAGGGCAGGGGGCCCGGATCGTCCTCGCTCCCAACATGAGCGTCGGCGTCAACCTCCTCTTCAGCCTCTGCGCCAAGGTCGCGCCCCTGCTCGGCGGGGACTACGACATCGAAGTGGTCGAGATGCACCACAACCGCAAGCAGGACGCCCCCAGCGGCACCGCCGTCCGCCTCGGCGAAATCCTCGCCGAATCCACCGGCCGCAGCTATGCGGCGGACACCGTCCACGGCCGCGTCGGCCAGGTCGGCGCCCGCACCAAGCGCGAAATCGGCATGCACGCCCTGCGCGGCGGCGACGTGGTCGGCGACCACACCGTCATCTTCGCCACCGACGGCGAACGGGTCGAGCTGACCCACAAGGCGTCGAGCCGCGAAACCTTCGCCAAGGGCGCCATCCGCGCCGTCCGCTTCCTCGCCGCCGCCCAGCCCGGCGTCTACGACATGCAGGATGTGCTCGGCCTGAAGTGACCAACCGCCAAACCGGAGACTACCCGCCATGAGTCAAGCAGTCCGCATCATGCCCTGTCTCGACATGCAGAACGGGCGCGTCGTCAAGGGAGTCCATTTCGTCGACATCCGCGACGCGGGCGACCCGGTCGAGTGCGCCCGGGCCTATTGCGCGAAGGGGGCCGACGAGCTGGCCATGCTGGACATCACCGCCACCGTCGAGGGCCGCGCCACCATGCTCGACGTGGTCCGCCGCGTCGCCGCGGCCACCACCGTCCCCTTCACCGTGGGCGGCGGCATCTCCGACGTGAAGGCGGCCCAGGCCGTCATCGCGGCGGGTGCCAACAAGGTCTCCACCAGCAGCGCCGCCTTCCGCAAACCCAATCTCATCCCGGAACTCATCAAGGAACTCGGGGCCGCCGCCGTGACCGTCGCCATCGACGTGGACCGGAATCCGGCCCTGCCCTCGGGCTACGAGGTCTACATCGACGGCGGGCGCACCGCCACCTGCGTCGACGCGGTGGAATGGGCCAAGCGGGTGGACGGCTACGGCGTTCCCGTCATCCTGCCCACCAGCAAGGCGGGCGACGGCGCGCGCACCGGCTACGACCTGCCCGTGATCCGGGCCATCCGCCAGGCCGTCGCGGCCGAAGTGGTCGCCTCCGGCGGCGCGGGCACGCTCGAACACTTCCATGAAGCCGTCCAGGCCGGGGCCACCATCCTGCTCGCCGCCTCGATCTTCCATTTCGGCGTCATCGAAATCGGCGACCTGAAGCAGTACCTCCGCGCCAAGGGCGTGCCGCTGCTCCCCTAGCGGCGGCCCGGCGCGGACCCCGCGCATGAACGATACCCCGGCACCAACCCGTTCCCGCCCGCTCATCCCCCTCGCCCTGGTGGTTCTTGCCGCCTGCGCGGCGGGGCTGCGCGGCTGCGGCGAACCGGCCCCGAGGACACCGCCCGCCGCGACCCGCGCGGCCCGCGTCTACGAATTCCCGGTCTTCAACACCTTCGCCGTCCTCAAGCTCTGGGTGCCGCCGGAGGTCGCGGACCCCGCCGCGCAGGCGGTCTCCGCCCGCCTACGCGACCTCCACAACCGCATCAACCTCTTCGATCCCGAGAGCGAGATTTCCCGCCTGAACCAGACCGCCGCCGACGCCCCCTTCCCGTGCAGCGACGAACTCTGGGCGCTGCTCGGCGAATGCCGCCGGGCCTGGCGGGAAACCGAAGGGGCCTTCGACGTCTCCGTCGGCCCTCTCATGCGCCTCTGGGGCATCCACCGCAAACGCGAAACCCTGCCGACCGACGGGGAGATTGCCGCCGCCCTGGACCTGGTCGGCCTGGACCGGATTGTGTTCGACGACGAGCGGCACACCGTCCATTTCCCCCGTCCCGGCATGTATCTGGATTTCGGGGGAATCGCCAAGGGCTACGCCCTGCAACTGGTGCTCGACCTGCTCCGCGAGCGGGACGTCTCGCCCGTCCTGGTCGATCTCGGCGGCAACATCGGCGGCCTGGGTACACCCCCCGGCCGGGACTCCTTCCGCATCGGCATCCGCAACCCCTTCGCCACCGGCGAGACCCTCGGCACCGTCCAACTGCGCGACCGGAGCATCGCCACCAGCGGCAACTACGAGCGCCAGATCGTCATCCAGGGACGCACCATCCAGCACATCGTCGATCCCCGCACCGGCCAGCCCGTGGGCACCTTCGCCGGCGTCACCGTCCTCACCCCCCGCCCGGTCGACTCCGACATCTACTCGACCGCCGTCTTCGTGCGCGGCGAACCCCTCGCCCGGAAGCTGGCCGAACAGACCCCCGGCACCGGCATCGTCCTCGTCCGCCAGGGCGAAGGCCAACCCGTCATCCAAACTTTCGGCCAAATCGAAATCGAACCCTGATGGTCCTTGCCGATAGCCCCGTGTTTCCAGCGGGGCGTACCGTGGCCCGTAGGGGCGAGGCTTGCCCTCGCCCGGCTACCCGGCAAACCGAAACGGATTTCTCCAAGGCAGTCACGGGGATTCACCACGAAGCCACGAAGGGCACGAAGAGGGGAGATAAAACGGAAACGGAATGACTGGGATGCCCTCGGCAAGGAACGGCGGGCTTGGATAGCTCAAACCGTTCCGCAGAACACGAAGAACGGGAAGAAAACAGAATGCAGGGGCGATGCTTGCCC